>CAZLTR010000148.1:0-9315 GCA_964562415.1 uncultured Hyunsoonleella sp.
TCGTGTCTTTATTATTGATATTTAAAATGAATAGGAAGACCATAAGTTACTCTTACAGGTTTGTTGCGTTGTTTACCAGGAACCATTCTAGGAAGTAAACCAATAATGCGTTCTGCTTCATCTTCTAAAAGACGATGAGGACCTCGAGATCGTAAATTACCAACGCAGCCTTTAGAATCAATTACAAACACTACAAATACTTTACCTTGAATTTCTAAATCTAAGGCTTCTTTGGGGTAATTAAAATGGCGTTGTATATGGGCTTGCATGTTTCGCTCAAAACAAGCCTTACTTTCTTTTTTAGACAAGCCTTCACAACCAGGGAAAATCGGCGTTTTTTCTATAACAGCAAAAGGAACATCTATTTCTTCTTCTATGTCGTCTATATAAATATCAGAAGGATTAAGATTGTTTGAATTGCTACTGTATTTAAGAATCATATCATCTTGAGCCGATTCAGAACTTTCAATAATCGTTTCTTCTATCTCAATAGCATTGTCTACAATAACTGTATTTTCATGAGATATGAATGCAGGTGGTGGCGGTGGCCCTGTTTTTATTTTTACTATAGGGATGTCTTCTTCTAGGTCATTGGTGTTCGTTATATACAGTTCAATAGCAGTTGTGTCCTTGACAAGAGTTTTATGCTCTAAAAGGCGCCAGGATAGAAGTAACATCAAATTGAGACCAATAGCAAAATAGATACTACTATTCCTATTAATCATAATATTTGGATTTTTTTTAGGTTTCATAATAGTGGTATTTATACCTTCTAATTTATTATAAAAAAGAATTAAAAATTATGATATCCGTCATGTTATAAGCCTTTTTTAAGATGAGTATGTGCTTAATTAAGAGGGGTAAAGAGTTTTAGTTTTTAGTGCGCTAGAATTTTTTAGAAAGAGAGATTGTTGTAAAAAAAATACCATAGAAGGTTAATGGCACTAAGTTTCATGCAGATTTTTAATTGTAGTTTTAAGACCGTGATCACTTATATATTGCTAATGAAGTTTTAGCTTTTTACAAGTTTAAAGTTGCTGTAGAAAAGTGTGTTGCATAACCTGTAGATGCTAAAATACCATTAGGGGTATTCACATTAAAACCAGTTAAAATTCAATACAAATTTTAACTGGTTAAAATAATATTTAAATACAAATAGCTACTAGATATGTTCGTCCAAGACTTGGTGCGCATCTATTAATGGGCCTCCATGAATAATTTCGTTTGAAGCCTGGTTAATAAATTTATCAAAGTTTAAGTGAAACGCATGTGCCAATTGTATCGATTTACTAATATAGGCTCCTTTTTGTAACCAAGTATTTATTGGGTCTAAAATTTCTGAAGGGACATTATGACAGTATTTAGGCATTTGAACTCCAAAAATAGGGTGTTGTTCATAATCTACCTGATCTAATTCTCCTTTCATGGCTGCCGATATCATAGCTCTAGTGTACTTTAGTTTTATACGTGAGCCAACACCATAGGGACCACCGCTCCAGCCCGTGTTTATTAGCCAAACATTTACATTAGCTTCAGTCATTTTTTTGCTTAGCATTTCTGCATAAACGGTTGGGTGCAAAGGCATAAAAGGCTCTCCGAAACAAGCAGAAAATGAAGGGACTGGTTCTGTTATGCCTGTTTCTGTACCTGCAACCTTAGCTGTATATCCCGAAATAAAATGGTAAGCCGCTTGTCCAGGTGTGAGCTTAGATATAGGAGGTAAAACTCCAAAAGCATCGCAGGTAAGGAAAAAAATATTTTTAGGATTATTAGCTAGAGAAGGGCTTATTATGTTATCTATATGGTGTATTGGATAACTTACTCTAGTATTTTGAGTAATGCTACTATTAAAAAAATCGACTTCTTTACGACCTGTTTTATAGACTATATTTTCTAGCATAGCTCCAGGACGAATGGCTCGGTATATATCGGGTTCTTTTTCCTCGGTTAAATCTATAACCTTAGCATAGCAGCCTCCTTCAAAATTAAAAATGGTATTTTCTTTAGTCCACCCGTGTTCGTCGTCTCCTATTAATTTACGTTCTGGATCTGCAGATAATGTGGTTTTACCTGTACCAGATAAACCAAAGAAAATAGCTGTATCTCCATCTTCTCCCACATCAGCCGAACAGTGCATAGGTAAGACGTCTTTTTCTACAGGAAGTATAAGATTTAATGCCGAAAAAACACCTTTTTTCATTTCACCAGTATAAGCAGAGCCGCCTACAAGCGCAATTTTTTTAGTAAAATTTAATATAGAAAAATTGCCACTTCTTATACCGTAAAGCTCAGGATGAGGTGTTGTGTATCCTGGAGCACATAATACCAGCCAGTCTTCGTCAAAATTTTCTAATTCCTGTTGGTTTAAGCGTAAAAACATATTTTTTACAAAAAAATTCGACCAAGGATATTCAGTAATAGTTCTAATATACATTCTGTAAGCTTTATCAGCACAAACAGCACCATCGCTAATGTAGAGTTCTTTGTTCTTGAGGTAGTTGGTAACTTCTATATATAAGGCATCGAAATGCTCTGGTGAAATGGCTTTGTTGGTTCTATTCCACCATATTTTATCTTTAGTATAATTGTCTTTAACTAAAAAACGATCTTTAGGAGAGCGCCCCGTAAATTTACCTGTATTAATAGCGAGCGTGCCATTTGCTGTTTCTGTACCCATACCTTTTTCAAGAGTAATGCGTTGCAGCGTTTTTGGTGCTAAATTCCAATGTGCTTTAGGGGTATGTAACCCGTACTTTTTTAAATCTTCTTGTCTTGTTTTAGTGAGTTCTTCCATGATTGTAGTATTTAAAGTTAATTATTAAAAAGGCCAAAAAAGCGGGACCAATAGTATTGTAGTTATAAAAAATAGAATTAATAGTGGGAGGCCTACTTTTACATAATCAATGAATTTATAATTACCTGCTCCCATAACCATAGCATTAGTAGTTGTACCCACAGGGGTTAAAAATGCAGTAGAGGCACTAACAGCGAGAGTAACCATAAGTGGTTTGGCCGATATACCCAAAGATTGAGCTGCTAGTATCACAATAGGTGCCATAAGTACAGCAGTAGCCGAGTTATTTATCGTTTGGCTAAAAGCAGACGTTGCTAAAAATATACCGCCTAATAAAGCAATAGGATGTATAGCCCCTAGCGTATCTACTAAGTTGTCGGCAATAGCTTTTGCAGTACCAGTTTTTTGGAGCGCTAGGCCCATTGGTATCATAGCAGCTATCATTATAACACTGGTCCAATTAATATCGTCGTAGGCTTTAGATATGGGCACACAACCGCTAAGCATCATAATGCCAGCACAAGAAAGCGCTGCTATGGCACCAGGAAGCAATTTAAAGACTAAAAGTAGAATTAGTAGCACTAGTATGCTTAAGGATAGATATGACTTTAAGGTAATTTTATCTACATTTTTAGCCATACTTTCTGGGCTGCCTGATATCACTACATTTTGATACACATTTTTTAAAGTTTCAATAGCATCCCATGTTCCTCTTATAACAAAGGCATCTCCTGCTTTAACTTTTACAGTTGTATGTCGTATAGGTTTGTTGTTTCTTGAACCTCCCAGCAATTGAATTTCATAGTGTTTAAGATAATAGCCTAAAGGAATGGTTTGTCCTATGAATTTAGAGTCTGGAGTAATAATCATTTGTGCGAGGCCAACTTCGTGATTTAAAAATTCTTTTTTAAGTTCTTTTTTGGTGTGTTGTGTAGGTATAATGCTTAGTTTGTATTTTAACATTAGCCTGTTTATAGCTTTAGAGGTACCTTTTACAGTAATGCTGTCACGATATTGTATTTTTGTATCTGTATTTGGTAACTCTATATCTTGTGCGTCTTTTTTTAGAAAATTTTGGTGTAATCGTCTTATCTTAATGATAGATATGTTGTGCTTTTTTTCAAAATCCCAATTTTTAATAGAGGTATTGATTAGAGGAGACATAGCGCGTACTCTAAGTCTGTAAATGTTAGTATCTATGCTATAGGATTTAATCCAAGTATGTAGTTCAGAATCAATACTTACAGGTTTATTAGTTGTGCTGTTGTTTGGTAAAATTTTAAGTCCGATGTATTTAAAATAGAGTACTACAATAACTAGAAGCGGTAGACCTAAAAGAGAAAATTCAAAAAACGAAAATCCTTTTAAGCCATTAGATATTAAAGCATTACTAGCAATAATGTTAGGTGGAGTTCCTGTTAGGGTTAAAAGCCCACCTGTATTAGAGCCAAAGGCCACAGGTATTAGTAATTTAGAAGGCACTATACCTGCTTTCCATGCCGCAGAAACTGTAACAGGGAGTAAGGTGGCAACTGTACCTGTATTGCTAACAAAACCAGATAAAGTACCAGAGCCTAATGTTAATAGTACTAGCAGTTTAGGAGTGCTTTTTCCTGCCCATTCTACAAATTTCCGACCAGCTAAAGCCGTCCACCCAGTTCTGGATAAACCTTCGCCTATAATAAATAAGGCTGCTATCATTATTACTGTGGGATTGCTAAATCCAGATAAGGTGGCATTTAAGTCTAAAATACCGCTAAGGTAAAGCGAAAGCATAGAAAGAATAGCAACGACATCTGGAGGAAACTTTCCCCATATAAATAGGATAATGGTAAAGGATAAAATAACAATTAAGACTAGCATTAGATTTTATTTTAAAAAGTTATTATTCTAGTACTAAAACAGGGATTGTAGCTTGTAATACTAGCGCTTTAGTAAGCAAACCTTGAGAAGGCGTACTTCTTTTTGCATGAGATCTTGATACTATTACGATCATGTCCACATCGTGTGTCTTGGTATATGAAAATATGCCTTTTATAATATCTGCACTTTCTATAAAAGTATGATCTTCATAAAAGTCTTCTAGGTAGTATGAAATTGTGTTTTCATTCTTTTCTTCTCCTAAGGAATACCCATAAACTTTAGCTTTATTTTCTATAGTAAGCACATGAACTTTGGCATTAAATTTTCTAGAAATATCTAAAAGTGTCTTTAAAGTCTTTGGTTGATCTATTTCTGTTTCCCCCATAACTAAACTAATGTGTTGTATTGTGGTTTTTTTAGTCTGCTCTGGTACAACAATAACGGGGCAACTTGTTTTAGAAACTAGCGCTGCTGTATTAGACGTTTTCATCTCTTTTTTTAAGGCAGATGTTCCCATAATAATAAGGTCAACTTCTTTATCTCGTTGTACTTCTAGTATGGTGTCTACCAACTTGCCATTACCCCATATCCACCTTAAAGGAAGCTGCAGCTGCCTTTCGTATGTATCACATAAATCTTGGTAAGTATCTCGCATCTTATTAAAATCTGGATGCTCTGAGATGTATAGTAAATGAATTTTTATAGTTCGATTTTTAACAAAATTCACAGCATATTTTAACGCATGTACTGCGGTATAGGAAAAATCGAAGGGGACTAAGATTCGCGTTATTTTATCCATGACTCTATGTTTTATTATTAATGATATCTTAAAAATACTACTAGATATCTTTTTATAAAATGATAAAAATCATGTTTAAAACATATTCTCTTATTCAACTTTGCGACGTGTAATACTTTAGGATTCAAAGTATGAGAGGTGTTTTAGTTGTAGTCATTATTTTTTGGATTTCTTTTTTAAAAGGAACAGGTGCTAGTGCTCAAAACCAAAGGGGAGACGTACCAGGGTCTTGGATGGTACTAACTGTTAATTCTAAAATTACAAAACATTGGAGTATTCCATTTGTAGGTATTTTGAGGCATTACGATTTATTTAATACTTATGAATTTGCTTTTACAAGTACAGGTATAAGGTATAGTACTTCTAATAATTTGTCTTTTACGCTAGGAACAGCAATTTTAGATGCGAAGTCGTTTGCTGTAGAAACCATACCAGAATATTCATCTCAATTATGGGTGTATCAGGAATGTACTAAAACGATACCTTTAACAAAAGGTAATTTATCGCATAGACTTAGACTTGAAACACGGTGGTTAAGTAGGATTCCCAAAATTAATAATAGACTACGATACAGATTACAGTACACACGTCCTTTAAACAAAATTAGTTATGTAAAAGGATTTAATGAAGTGTTTTTTAATGCAGAACGACAGTTATTTAACCAAAACAGATGTTTTATTGGAATAGGTGCTGTACTATCAAAACATTGTAAAATAGAATTAGGGTATCTTAAAAACCATTTTAAAAGCAACCATTACGATAGATTGCGTATTGCTTTAAACATTAGGCCATTTCTTAACTAAAACGATTTGAATAATATTTCTTAAGCAACAGTAAATAATTTGGGTTAAACTATAAGTTGTAGAGGGCCTAGTGCTTTAGGCCCCATATCAATAAATATCTTTTAAGAGGTATTACGCTGTAACAAGACAATTGTAAAATTCCTAGAAGTGTATAGCTTACACTCAACTTAGAGGTAGGGTGGATTTAGAGGCCCATTCGCCCTAGTTTTTCAGATTTTTCCAACCATTTTAGTCTAAATTTTTCTTTAGAAAGTCTAACAGGACCTATGGTTGTGATCTTAACTTTTTTCACCCCTATAAATTGCATGGTTAATTTTTTCATGGCTTTGTGGCTCGGACTCGAATAATACCATTTATAATACCAACTAGGTTGGTCTAATGTACTAATGATTCTGGCTGTTTTGCCAGTAAAATGTTTATCCCACCATAAAGAGTTTTCTCTTTTGCTAAAAGCAAAGCCAGGAAGTAACACTCTATCTAAAAAGCCTTTCATAAGTGCAGGAACCGAACCCCACCAAACGGGATACACCCAAACTAAATGATTTGCCCATTTTAATAGGTCTTGACATTTTAGTAAATCAGGTTCTAATTCGGTTCTTTTTCTATAACCGTATTGAAGATTAGGGTTAAACTTTAAATCTGCTATAATGATTTCTTTAACTTCAAACCCCGAGGCAAGTGCTCCTTTTTTATAGGCATTCGCTAAGGCCATATTATAACTTTCTTTGTCTGGATGCCCTATTATAAGTGCTATTCGTTTGTTCATATTATATATTTTTAAATTTATAAAAGCGAGAGTATTCCAATTGTTACTAAAACAATCCACCCAAGGTGTTTTCCTTTTGTACTTATACCTACAAGAAGCGCAGCACAAAACATTGAAAAACTAGTAAGACAGATTATGAAGTGCTTCAAGTCATTACTTAACTCGTTAGGCTGTATGGCAATTTTTATAAGTAGACCACCAATACACCAGCCAAAAAAAGACACTAAGTGCCATGAAGCCCAAATAATTCTAAGATGACGCTCTTTTAGATAGGACGTTACAATTGTAGGTATAATGTTTTTACCTGTCTTTTTGGTTTTAAAGATTAGAATTTCTCCTAATACAGAATGTAATATCCCTAAAATAAAGCAAAGTAATCCTGCGGATAGTAAATAGTAGTTCATAGCGAAGGCAATTGCTTATAAAGTCTCTTTACGGTTAGGTTTTTGTAAGCCCAACATTAATATAACACCAATAGGAATTAACAGTACCCATTGTAGTGCATAGATATTATACCAATAACTCACCACTATAAATGGAAGCCCCGATAGGAGGTATAAAAAAGCGATTGTTTTGAGCAATTCTTTTTTTTGAGTTTTATGCTTAAATCCCACATTTAGTATAATGAAAGCCGTAAAAAATAATAAGATGCTAACGATATGCCAGGCCCCTGTTAATTCTCCTTTTTGTTGAATGCTTATGTTGCTATTTAATAATGGGTTTACTAATTCTATTTGCCCACCTACTAAATGTAGAATGGCCGAAAAAAGATTAATGATGCCTGCGGCTATAATGTATGTTTTTTTCATTTGGTTAAAAATTAACTGAAGACTTGATTTCGAAATAATAGATGAGGCAATTAGAAATAAGGTTTTATACGTCGTATAAGTCTAGGAGCTGTAGGCGTATTATCTTTAAAGAATACATATAGCACATAACAAGCAGGTAGCGTTAGATAAAACGAACAGATCGCAAAAGTACTTATCCCACAAAAGACCGCTAATAATTGAGAGCTAAAAACGCCTAAAAGATCTTGTTGTTTTGTAAAAAAAATATAAATGGCTAGCGCATAATCGTAAAAGCGAATTGAGGTTTCATAGAGTAACCAAGCAGGGTAAAACCATTTTCTTATAGCAGCCCACCATTTTCCAAAAATTGATTTTTGGTATGCGTTGTTTTTTTCCATTTTTTAAATCTTTACGCAAAGATCTATCTAACAGAAAAGCTATCATTTGATATAGATCAAATTCGAACTTTGGAGCTGCGAATACGGCTCAATGTTTCAAGAGTGATTCCCAAATAAGAAGCTATGTGCGTAAGAGGTATTCTTTGGGTAACATTAGGATAAATACACATTAAATTTTCATACCTTTCTTCAGCTTTACAAAATTGAATGGTATGTAACCGTTCGCAAAGCCCTAGCATTGTTTCGGTAACTACTTTACTAATAAGCCGTTCAAAATCATGAAATCTATCTGAAAGTAAGTTTATAGACTCTTTTGAAAATTCAAGTACAATAGAATCGTCTAAAAATTCGACATAATGCGGACTGGGTTCGTCGCTAAAAAAGCTTACAATAGAAGCCATAAATTGATATTCGAATGCAAACCAATCCGAGATGTCCTTGCCATCCTTTAAATAATAGGCTCTGGCACAACCTTTAATAATAAAGTAAACACTTTTAGAAAATTGGCCTTCTCTAACTACAATATCACCTTTTTTAAAGGTATTGAGTTTTGAATTTATAAAAAGTTCTTGTTGACATTCAGGAGTTAGCGGCGAATAAATTTCTCCAATTTTAGTTAATATTTTTTTAGGATCTATAGAATCAACTGTAATTTGAGGGGTTGTAGAGGGGGTAGCCATGGTATTTACACTATTATTTTACCAGATAAAATTATACATCAAATATATAAAACTGTACACTTTTTAATGTTAAAATGTATCAGTAATTTATTTAATGAAGTTTTAGTAATTGGCAATAACAGCTTTTGTAATACTACATTTTTTTATTTAACAACCTGTACTTTAATTGTGTTTTAAAAGAAAATGAGATAAAATAAAACGGGTTTAATTCAGATTGTCTTGATGATTGATGGTAGGTCTTAAATTAAATAGCGATATAACTATTAAATACATAAAAGATAACTGAAGTTTGTAGGGTAAGCTGGTATTAGTAAAGTGAACTCATCTAGACTTTTTCTATTTCCTAAAAAATGGCTGAAATTCACCCACATTTCGTTACTTTTTTGTCCGTAGCGCTGCTATGAGCTTCAAAAAGTGCCTCATC
>CAZLTR010000149.1:0-9135 GCA_964562415.1 uncultured Hyunsoonleella sp.
AAATCCAAGACCTAAAAAAAGAGGCCTATTAGAAGCCTCTTTTTAAATTATTTATAAGATTTTATTTAATCTACTTGAAAACGCCATCCGAAAGGATCTTCCGCTTTATTGGTTTGAATATCTGTAATACGCTTTTTTAAATAATTAGCATAACTATCATCAAACTTAGGCAAATCATAATCGGTATCTTTGTAGCCAAAGCCAGATATAGGCGAAATTACAGCAGCAGTACCAGCACCAAACATTTCTTTTAAGGCACCGCTTTTGGCAGCTTCTACAACTTCGGTAACTGTAATTTTACGAACTTCAACAGGAATATTTTCGGCTTCAGCCAATTCAATAATACTTTTTCTAGTAATACCATCTAATATTCTATCGCTTGTAGGACCTGTAATGAGTGTATCATTAATTCTAACAAAAATGTTCATAGCTCCTGCTTCTTCGATATACTCATGTTTATGGTCGTCTGTCCATATAACCTGTTGGTAACCTTTGGCTTTTGCCAATTGCGTTGGGTAAAATTGCCCCGCATAATTGCCTCCAGCTTTAGCAAAACCAACACCACCATTAGCAGAACGCGAATAGGTTTCTTCTATAAGGACCTTCACATCTCCAGAAAAATAAGCTCCAGAAGGTGCTGTACAAATGATAAATTTATAAGCATCGGCAGGGGAAGCATGAAATCCATTGCCAGACGCAAATATAAACGGACGTATATACAGAGAACTTCCTGCCTGCGTAGGAATCCAATTTTTGTCTACTTGTAACAACGCTTTTAAGCCTTCCAAAAAGTACGCTTCTGGCAATTCAGGAATAGCTAAGCGATGTGACGATATATTAAGGCGCTTACAGTTTTGCTCAGGTCTAAATAACCAGACATGGTCTTCGACATCTTTATAGGCTTTCATACCTTCAAAGACAGATTGTCCGTAATGGAAAATCTTAGCCGATGGATCTAAAGTTATTGGCTGGTAAGGCATAATTGTAGGCTTATGCCACTTACCATCTTTATAATCGCATACAAGCATGTGGTCTGAAAATACATTCCCAAACGTTAAATTGTCAAAATCTACAGCATTAATTTTACTAGATTTTGCTTTTATAATCTCGATGTCATTGATTATAGCACTCATGTCTTGTTATTTTAGCCTACAAATTTATAAAATTCATTGTCAAAATAATGTTATATTTACATAATATGCGTTAAAAAATAAAGTTTTTCTCAGTGAAAGTTATCATAGCTCTGTTACTCTGTGTTTTAATGTCTGTTTCATGTAAAAAGGAGGCCCCTGTAAACAAGAGTGTTACCCCAAAAAATAAAACAAAAACGTATAAAGTATTTGGTAAAAGCATACAACCTCACGATGCTATAAGTGCAGCTTCTATGGCGACTCATTTTTCTACAATGCAAATAGGCGATACTATTCCTGCTAAATTTAGTGCTCAAGTAAGACGTGTTTGTAAGGTAAAAGGCTGTTGGATGACATTGGTTTTACCAAATCGTATGGAAGTTATGGTGAACTTTAAAGATTATGCGTTTTTTGTGCCAGAAAGCAGTATAGGAAAAGAAGTGATTATGAATGGATGGGCTTATATTAAAATTAATTCTGTCGCTTCTCAACAGCATTATGCTAAGGATGTAGGCCAATCTGAAAAAGAAATAAAAGCGATAATAACCCCAAAACGCAGTTATATGTTTAAAGCAGATGGCGTTTTAATACCAGAATAATTTTGAAACGAGAAATTATAACAACTGCCGATGGCTCTACAACGATACATATTGCTGAATGGAATGAGCAATACCATTCCAAACACGGAGCCATTCAAGAAGCCTATCATGTGTTTATCAAACATGGGCTCCATTTACTTATTGAACAATTAAAAACCAAGGTCGTCCCGCAAGAAACCTCGGCACCTTTATCTATTTTAGAGATAGGTTTAGGTACCGGTTTAAATGCTTTTATTACGTTTTTAGAAGCCAACACACACCAATTACATTTAAACTATGTGGGGGTAGAAGCCTACCCTGTAGCTATAGATGAAATTGCACATTTAAATTATGTGACAGAATTAAAGGTAGAGCATTTGCGTGAATTATTTGAGAAATTACATGAAAGTGCTTGGGAGGTTCCAGTGCATTTAGATGCTAATTTTACGTTGACTAAACAACAAAAAATGTTTCATGACATCGAAGATAAAGACGCTTACCATCTTATTTATTTTGATGCATTTGGTGCACGTGTACAACCTGAATTGTGGACAGAGGCTATTTTTAAAATTATGTATGCGGCTTTAAAGCCTGAAGGTATAATAGTAACTTATGCAGCTAAAGGCAGTGTGAGACGTGCCATGCAAGCCGTAGGCTTTACTGTAGAACGTTTACCTGGCCCTCCAGGGAAGCGTGAAATGCTAAGAGGCGTTAAACCTTCTTTGTGAAAATAAAATTTTACTCTATGGCATAGTGTAAAAAAACTTCTGTTAAAACCGCTATAAATCTTAAGGCTAAACGATATCCTTTTTGTAATTTTAATAAAAAAAGAAAATGCGTATTTTAATTACAGGAGCTACAGGTTTAGTAGGGCAAGAGCTCGTTAAATTATGTCATGCTAAGGGGATAGATGTAAATTATTTAACGACAAGTAAGTCTAAAATTATTAATAAGTCTTATTACAAAGGGTTTTATTGGAATGTCGCGCAGCAAGATATCGATTTAAAATGTTTTGAAGGGGTGCAAGCCATTATTCACCTGGCAGGTGCATCTATAGCTAAACGCTGGACTAAAACTTATAAAAACACAATTATACAGAGTCGTGTAGACAGTACAGCACTTTTAATAAAAGGCTTAAAACAGGTATCACATAACATCACCCAAGTGGTCTCTGCAAGTGCTATTGGGATTTATCCAGACTCTCTAACGAAGTATTACGATAACACCCACGATGCTATTAGTACGTCCTTTTTAGGTAAAGTTACTGTGGCTTGGGAAAATGCTGTAGATGCTTTTGCATTGTTGAATATTAAGGTATCTAAAATACGTATTGGGCTTGTATTATCACAAAATGGAGGGGCTTTAAAAGAACTTATAAAGCCTATAAAATATGGAGTAGGAGCTGCTTTAGGAACAGGTAAGCAGTGGCAGTCTTGGATACACATAGAAGATTTAGCGCGTTTGTTTTTGTACGTGTTAGAGGTGGGTTTAGAAGGCGTCTACAACGGGGTAGCCCCCAACCCTGTGTCGAATTATGAGCTTACGAGTACTGCTGCCAAAGTAGTACAAAAACCATTTTTTATGCCCAATGTTCCTAAGTTTTTAATGCGATTTATATTAGGAGAAATGCATATCATTCTTTTTGAAAGCCAACGTGTAAGCTCTAAATTTATAGAGAATAAAGGCTTTAATTTTAATTATTATCAATTAGAAACAGCATTGGAAAATTTGTTAGTCGAATCATAGCAGTAGTATAGAATTTTAACCCATAAAAAAGAGTTGCATCTAGGCAACTCTTTGGTAGGTCTATGTAGGGTTAATAACGCTGTTTAAAATTGATATCTAATGCTTAAAGCAATATCAAAATCTAGGTCATTTCTAAAGCTTCCAAAACCAAGTTCTGGACGAAAGTCTAAGGCAAGTAATAAAGGAATATCAAAATTATATTCTATACCAATATCTCCAGCAGCAAAAACAAAAGTATCTGTCTCATCTACTCCAGGAGCATCGATGCTATAACTACCAAAACCTCCACCAGCACCAGCATACCAGTTAAAATTACCATCTAAATACCATACCCATTGGTACAATCCAGCAAGTTTAAATCCGCTAAAATTATTACCACTGCGCCAGCCTAAATCAACTTCTAAACGGTTATTATCTGTTAAAGCGCGTTGGTATGAGATTTCTGCACCAAAGCCATCACTATCGCCAATGCGAAGTCCTAAAGCATTATCTGAAATGTCTTGGGCATTTAGTGCTATAGCCCCCAGTGTAAAAGCGAGTAAAAAAAAGTGTTTCATAAGTTTTAAGTTTAATTCTTGTTAAGACATACGTTTCTTTTTAATAAAAAGATGTTTTACGATTATAACTGTAATGTTATTTTAAATAACGTTAAAAATGTACATATATTTACCACGTTATCATTTTTAAAATTGGCATGTCTTTAGAACAATTGAAATCTACACTTTCGGGAGAGTTATTTTATAATGATGTGATCAGGTCTTTATATGCTACAGATGCTTCTGTTTATAGAATGTTGCCTCTTGCAGTTGCCTATCCAAAGACCGAAGAAGATTTACAACGTTTAATTAATTATGCTACAGCTCATAATACCAGTTTAATACCAAGAACCGCAGGGACCTCACTCGCAGGACAGTGTGTTGGTAAAGGTATCGTTGTAGATGTTTCTAAATATTTTACCAAGATTTTAGAGGTGGATAAAGACGCAAAAACTGTTCGTGTACAGCCTGGTGTTGTGAGAGATGCGTTAAATAATTACTTAAAACCTTTTGGATTATTTTTTGGGCCTAATACATCAACGTCTAACCGGTGTATGATAGGCGGTATGGTAGGAAATAATTCATCGGGTACAACATCTATAAAATATGGAGTTACAAGAGATAAGGTCTTAGCTTTACAAACCTTACTTAGTGATGGGAGTAAAGTAGAGTTTTCTAAATTATCTCTAGACGCTTTTATGGAAAAAAAGGCTTTGCCAACCTTAGAAGGACGCATTTATACTACTATTTATGAGGCATTACAACCCAATGAAGTTCAAAATACTATAAGAGCCAATTATCCTAAACCAGAGATACATCGCAGAAATACAGGCTATGCTATTGATGCATTAATAGAAAGTAATGTGTTTTCTAATGGGGATAAAGCGTTTAACATGTGCGAATTATTAACGGGCAGTGAAGGTACCTTAGCTTTTACCACCGAGATTACGTTACAATTAGACGATTTACAACCAGAAGCTACTGTGGTTATTGCGGCACATTTTAAGACCATACAGTTATGTTTAGAAGCCGTTACTTTAGTAATGCAACATGATTTGTATACTTGTGAAATGCTGGATAAAACGATTTTAGATTTAACGAAGCACAATAAAACACAGCAAATAAATCGTCAGTTTATTATAGGAGACCCAGAAGCTATACTTATGTGTGAGGTGCGCGCAAATACTCAAGAGAGTGCCCTAGCGCAGGCTAAAGCTCTTATTAATAGTTTAAAAACATCTCAATTAAGTTATGCAGAAGTACAGTTGCAAAATAATGAGATTACCAAAGCCAATGCCTTAAGAAGTGCAGGTTTAGGTTTATTAGGAAATATGATAGGCGATGAAAAGTCGGCTGCCTGCATAGAAGATACAGCAGTGGCCTTACCCGATTTAGCCGCTTACATAAAAGAATTTACAGATTTAATGCAAGGGTATGGGCAAAAAGCGATCTATTACGCACATGCAGGTGCTGGCGAATTGCATTTACGACCTATTTTAAATTTAAAAACCAGAGCGGGTGTTGCATTATTTCGAAAAATAACGACAGATGTCGCACAACTTGTTAAAAAATACCAAGGCGCTTTAAGTGGCGAACATGGCGATGGGATTGTACGTGCCGAATTTATTTCCCTAATGATTGGCCCGACTAATTATGAGATTTTGAAACGTATTAAGTCTGTTTTTGATCCTCATAGTATATTTAATCCAGGTAAGATCGTAGACGCTTACCCTATGGATAAAAATTTGCGCTATACCCCAGATAGAAAAGAACCAGAGATTGAGACGGTATTAGACTTCTCGGCATCTCAAGGTATTTTAAGAACTGCCGAAAAATGTAATGGTAGTGGCGATTGCAGAAAGCTTCCAGAGTTTGGAGGAACGATGTGCCCTAGTTACAGAGCTACTAGAAACGAGAAGGATACCACCCGCGCCAGAGCTAATGCTTTACGTGAGTTTTTAACCCACTCGGAGAAATCAAACCGATTTAACCATACAGCACTAAAAGAGGTGTTCGATTTATGTTTAAGCTGTAAAGCTTGTGCTAGTGAATGTCCTAGTAGTGTTGATGTGGCAAGTTTGAAAGCCGAGTTTCAATACCAGTACCAAAAGGCCAACGGTATATCATGGCGTACAAAATTATTCGCTTATAATAATAAATTGAATGTTTTAGGATATAAAATGCCTAGACTCACTAATATATTGTTTTCTGCCAAAGTGCCTTCAGCAGTGTTAAAACGAACTCTTGGTATCGCACAACAGCGCAGTTTACCTTTAATTTCTAAAGAAAGCTTATCTCAATATATCTCAACTAAAACCCCATTACTTTATGAGGGAGCAAAGCGTAGGCATGTGTATTTGTTTAATGATGAATTCACCAATTTTTTGGATACGCAAATAGGACGAGATGCGTTTGAATTATTAACACGCTTAAACTATAAGATCACTCTTTTAGAACATGCCGAATCTGGACGTGCATTTATATCTAAAGGCTTATTAGAGCAAGCCAAGCAATGTGCTAACAAAAACGTAGCTGTTTTTAAAGCTAAAATTTCTAAAGATGCTCCACTTATAGGTATTGAGCCCTCTGCTATATTAACGTTTAAGGATGAGTATATAAAATTAGCAGACGATAAACAGGGGGCTATTCAAATAGCAAAGCATACATTTTTAATTGAAGAGTTTCTTCAAAATGAAATTGAATTAGGACATATTACCACAGCACAATTTACTTTAGAGACTAAGGAAATTAAGTTTCACGGCCATTGCCACCAAAAAGCCTTGAGCAATCAAATGTCAAGTTTTTCGGTATTAAATTTACCTAAAAATTATAAAGTTACTATTATTCCAAGTGGCTGTTGCGGTATGGCAGGAAGTTTTGGATATGAAAAAGAACATTATGCGGTTAGCATGCAAGTTGGAGAACAAACCTTGTTTCCTGCAGTGAGACGCGCAAAGCCAGATGTAGAGATTGCAGCAAATGGAACGAGTTGCAGACACCAAATAAAAGATGGCACCAATAGAGTCGCCAAACACCCAGTCACTATTTTAAAAGAAGCATTATTGGAGATCTAATACAACCAAAGGTTTTAGATGCTCTTTTTAGACGTTTTTTTGTCAACTATAGTAATCGCTGCAATAAGATCCTTAACGGCCATTTCCTTGATATCTTCGTCGGCAAAAAAAGGAGAGAGTTTATCATGGTTATAATTGTAGACTTTCCAACGTTTAAATTGATATTCTAAAGCAGTGAAATTTTCGATCCAATCTCCAGAATTTAAATAAAGTGTTTTGCCGTATTTATTTTCTACAAATTCCATTTTTGGCTGGTGGATATGACCACAAACCACGTAATCGTAGCCCTGTTCTATAGCCAAATCGGTAATGACTTTTTCGTAATTGGCTATAAATTTTATAGCACCTTTTACACTGTTTTTTATTTTTTTAGAAAGTGAATAACGCTCTTTTCCAAGCTTTTCTAATCCCCAATTCATAAACCTATTTACTAAAATTAGAGCATCGTAGCCATAACCTCCTAGCTTGGCAAGCCATTTAGCGTTTTCAATAGAAATATCAAATACATCCCCATGAAAAAACCAAGCCTTCTTTCCATTTAGGTTTAGCACAAGTTTATCTACAATAGAAATGTTTCCTATAACCGTGTTACTAAATTTACGAAGCATTTCATCATGGTTGCCTGTAATGTAAATGACTTCAACACCATTAGCAGCAAAGTCCATAATTTTTTTAATCACCTTAAGATGCGATTTAGGAAAGTAACGTTTATTAAACTGCCAAATGTCTATAATATCACCGTTTAATATTAGTTTTTTAGGACTAATACTATTCAAATACGTTAACAATGACTTTGCCTGGCACCCGTAAGTTCCTAGATGTACATCGGAAATCACAGCAATTTCTATTTTACGTTTCGTTTTCAATAGTTTAATAGGCTTTAATTACACTACAAATAACATGCTTTAATATGATTTAAATATTACGTTTTAATTAACTAATTATAAGCTTTATGTTATCTTAAAGTTATCTATGTCATGGTTTTAAGAGAAGCAAAGATTAAAAGTTTTAGAGCTGTGTTTTATGCAGTTTGAAATTTTACTAACACAGCGAAAGCATGGCGTTAAGCGGTAGTTGTAAGTATAGAGCACATTACTGTAAAGTAAGTGTATTTAGATGTTCTAGAAATTAGTGTATTTGAAGGCTAAAGATTATTTTAGCAAAAAATTTTAAAAATGGCTGGAAACTCTTTTGGAAAATTATTTAGTTTAACAACTTATGGGGAATCTCATGGCCCTGCTTTAGGAGGAGTTATAGATGGCTGTCCTTCTGGAATTATATTAGATTTAGATGAAATTCAAAATGAATTAAACCGAAGAAAACCAGGGCAATCGGCTATAGTAACACAGCGTAAAGAACCCGACAGTGTTAAGTTTTATTCTGGTATTTTTGAAGGAGTTACTACAGGAACGTCAATAGGGTTTGTGATAGAAAACACGAATCAGAAATCTCATGACTACACACATATAAAAGACAGTTACAGGCCAAGCCATGCCGATTATACTTACGTGATTATAGAGGTGGTGGCCGTAGTTCGGCAAGAGAAACCGCTTGTCGTGTTGTAGCAGGAGCTATCGCTAAACAAATGTTAAAAGGCATTGAGATTAAAGCTTATGTTTCTGGTGTAGGCACTATGAAACTAGATAAACCTTACACAGCATTAAACTTAAGCCAAATAGAAGCTAATATCGTACGTTGTCCAGATCAAGATATGGCAACTCAAATGGAAACCTATATCAAACAAGTTCGCAGCAAAGGGGATACTGTTGGTGGTATTGTAAGCTGTGTGATTAAAAATGTACCTGTAGGTTTAGGAGAGCCTGTTTTTGACAAATTACATGCCGAGTTAGGCAAAGCGATGCTCTCTATAAATGCTGTAAAAGGTTTCGAGTACGGCAGTGGTTTTGAAGGCAGCACTATGTATGGTAGCGCACATAATGACGCTTTTAACACCGATGGCTCTACCAAAACAAATTACTCGGGAGGGATACAAGGCGGTATTAGTAATGGGATGGACATATACTTTAACGTTGCGTTTAAACCTGTAGCAACGCTTATTCAAAAATATGAA
>CAZLTR010000150.1:0-6744 GCA_964562415.1 uncultured Hyunsoonleella sp.
GCTTCAGACAGGGTGTGTACTTGTTTAGCACCAGCTACAGCCCCGTTTATGGCCGCTTTTTGGCCTTCGTTACTCAAGCCTTTACCTGCATTAAATTGTGCACCACTGTTAGAAAATTGTATAATTACAGGAGAGTTTAAATCTCTCGCTGCTTCTAAAACACCACTTATGGAGTTAGAACCAATAACATTTATAGCAGGCAAGGCGTAGTTGTTCGCTTTTGCATGGTTAAAAATAGCTTGGACTTCGTCTCCTGTAGCAACTCCTGGTTTTATGTTATGTGCCATATTTAGGTTTTAAGTGAGTAATTTAATTTAATGATAACCAAAAATAGTGATTTTTAGGGTTTATCAACTATGGAATTACAGAGAATATCTGTTTTTATATACTAAAACGTTATAGTATTTATAATGTCTTAGAAAGGATAATTAATACCTATATTGTATACTGCATTTTTGAAATTGTAATTGTTGAACCACCGGTTTTCATCACGAAAAGAAGGGTCGTAGGTTTTAAAACCAATATCAAAGCGAAAAATAAAAAAACTAAAGTCGTACCGCAATCCAAAACCAGATCCCACGGCAATATCTTCTAATGCGTTAAAGTTTGTAAATGTGGCGCGTTCATCTTCTACATCATCTAAGGCATTCCAAATATTCCCAGCATCTACAAATAAGGCTCCATCAAGGTCTCCAAATAAATGAAAACGTTGTTCGGCACTAAGCGCTATTTTTAAGTTAGCTTCGTTAAACTCATCTGTAGTTTCAGAGCTGCCAGGACCTAGCTCGTATGCGTTCCAAGCTCTATTGTCATTGGGACCTCCAGCAAAGAAACTCTTCGCAAAAGGAATATTGGTTGAATTGCCATAGGGAATGGCAAAACCAAAAAAGCTACGCATAGCAAATACATTTTTTTTCCCAAAATCCCAGCGTTTTACATAGTCAAATTCGGTTTTAATGTATTGCGAAAAGGCGACATTGAAAAGTTCAAAACGGTCATCACTATCTTTAGATAGGTTTAATAAAGAAGAGGTGTTAGCCAATAAAGTTCCTGCGGTTTCCACACGAAATCTAAATATAGAAAAATCTTCATCGAACAAGTTTCTTCTATTGTCTTTAATAAAACTATAACTTGTAGAGATGATAAGGTTATCTTCTGTAAGTCTGTCTTTACGTTCGTTGATTGCAGAGACACTTCTAAAATTGGCCGAATTGGGAGTTATTGAAGTGTTACTGTTGAGTACATCAAAAATAAAAGCATCGGTTAGTGCTACTCCATTAAGGTCTTCGCCATTGTTATAACCTATAGATTTTGAGATGTCATTAAGACGCCGAAATGAGGTGGTGTAGATGTCGAAATATCTACTTGTATTTAAATTTTTAACAAATTGGATGTTAAAGAGGTCTAATTTATTTGTGATTTTGTTACTAGGTCTCCAGTTGTAGTTAAAGGTACCACTTAGTGCTTGTTTATCTAAACCGATATTCGTTTGACTGGATGTCGATATTTTGATGCCAGTACTAGGCGACATGAATTTAGGAATGATTTTTTCGGTATTAAAAGGGGAGAAGAGTCTAGGTATGGTGAGTTTAAAATCTAGTGCCAGTTCATTAATATCGAAAAACGGATCTTCAGCTAAGCGAATGCTACCATCTTTGGAAGCACCTATAGCCGCTGTTCCCGAAATTTCTAAGGTTTCTGCTCCTCTAAAGATATTACGAATAAGTAAGCTAGGGTTTAAAGCAAAACCTATGGTTTGAATGTTACTTTGCGACGCTTCTGTACTAAAGCCTAGACTAAATTTCTTTAGAGGGGTTAAATAAATGTTAGCTGTAAGTGTGGAGTCGTTTTCCTCGACGTAATCAATATCAGGATATTTAAATGTGCGCAATTCATTAAGGTGCCTATAGGTATAGGTGCGGTCTATATCTCGAAATAAGGTGTTTGGGGTGATAAAAACGGCATCGGTAAGGGCTTTAGGCTTAAAACGCATGTCTCCATAGCTGTAAAGATTGTAATTGTTAAAGACTAGAGAGTCTTTAAATTTATTATTTTGATTAGCAAAGGTATGGTCGGTGAAAATATTTATGGTTTTTACCTTAAAAATTTTAAATGGTTCACGTATTGTAGAATCTTGTGTTCTAATGGCTCTGTTCTGAATGTTGAAATCGATATTGACTTTCTTATTAGTACCTATAGTATCAATTTCTACACTAATATAGTCTTGTTTAAAATGATAGATACCATTATTTCTAAGTAACCCCGCGATACGTTCGCGTTCAAGTTCGAAATTAAGCGTTTTATATTGCTCACCTTTTTTAATGAGCGAATTTTTTTTAAATCTTGGAAATAAAGTTTCTACAGAAGGAGAGGCGATGTTTTGAGCGATAGAATCTATTATAAACGGACTGCCTTTTTGTATGTTATAGGCGACTTGTGCATGCTTGCTAGAATCTCGTTTTATGGTATAAGTTGAGGACACGTCAAACCAACCGTTATTAATGTAGTACGCTTCTAGGCGTTTTGTCGATTTTTTTGCTTTAGCTTCATTAAGAATTACAGGGGCTTCTCCTGTTTTTTTTAACCATTGATTAAAGTTAAATTTAGACTGTTGCAGTTTGTAAAATTGTTTTTTAGAAAGTAGCGTTTTTAACCCCTGCTTGCTGGTATCTTTTAGTTTTAGGTTTAAGATGGAATCTAAATGAGGTGTGGCAATGTTGTAAATGCACAAACGTAAAGGCGTGCCTAGAATATTACTATTAGGCTTTTGATATAATAGGCTATTTAGGGTTTCAGTATTTTCCTTTTTTCCATCAACACTAATGGTGTTGTGTGTTAAAAGATAATCCCCATTAGCGATATTTTTGGTGGGATTACAGGAAACCAAACCATAAGAAATCATTATTAAAAGCGCTATTACTGTAAAATACGGTTTCAAATAGATGTATTATTTAAAGCATTTTCAGGTTGATGAAACCTCAAGTTTATAAGGTATAGAATACGGTTTCAAAAATACGCTATTTCTAATTAAATAAGTACAGTAATATAAAACTAAATCGTTTAGCTTTGCATTATGTTTGTACAATTATTCATTTAAGATGCTTTCTAAAAATCAAATTAAATTTATTGCAAAGTTAGGTCAGAAAAAACACAGGCTTCAAGAACGTTTTTTTGTAGTTGAAGGTGTAAAAACCATAACCGAACTGTTAGCGTCTTCTTTTGAGTTGTATCAACTTTACACAACTAAAGCTCTCAATAGTGATGCCAAAAATGAAATTTTAATTTCAGAGAAAGCATTAAAATCAATTAGTTTTTTAAAAACGCCTAATACAGCGCTTGCCATTTTTAAAATGCCAGAGGTTAAACCAATTGCTAAAGAAGGGTTAATTGTGGCTTTAGATGATGTAAGAGACCCTGGGAATTTGGGAACAATTATTCGTCTTTGTGATTGGTTTGGGATAGAAGATTTGGTATGTAGTAAACAGACTGTAGATTGCTATAACCCTAAAGTCCTTCAGGCAACCATGGGCTCTATAGCACGAGTAAATATTAGTTACATAGATTTGAATGCGTTTTTAAACGCCACCACCTTACCTGTATATGGGGCCTTTATGGATAGCACTAATGTATATGAAGCTACGCTGCCTCAAAAAGGAGTATTAGTTATGGGCAATGAAGCTAATGGTATTTCGGCCGCTAATTTAACAGCTATTGATAAGCGTGTCTCTATACCTCGGTTTGGTACCACAAAACAAACCGAAAGTTTAAATGTAGCAACAGCAACAGCAATATTATTAAGCGAATTTAAAAGGCGTTAAGGGCATTGCACTTTATTTTATGTCTCCTCTAACCTAAATTTTTGCTATTAAAACGTTTTATACTACTGGAATGTAAAATTAATAAATACCCCTCTGGTTTCCATTTTAGAGATATTGCTAGTCCATGGGCTGTCGGGGTTATTATCTCTAACCAATTCGTCACTTAATCCAAACAAACCTCGAATAGAAGGGGTGAATTTAAAGTTATAGAGGTAAAAATCGATCCCGAACCCTAGCTCATAAAATAAAGGATTCGTAGTGGTTCTAAACTGCCCTTTACTGTTATCATCTGGATTGTTTTCGTTGCTCGATAGGTTAATAGCAGTAGAGAAACCTCCAATAATAAATGGTTTAAAGTTATTAATACGTTTCGTTGAGACTTTAAGTAACAACGGTAAATGAATATACGTTGATTTAACTTCTCGGGTTAAATCAGATGCTCTAAATTCAACACCTTGAAAATATTCTTGTTTATAAAATAGGTTTCGAGTATTTATAAATAAACCAGGCTCAAATCTTAGATCTAAAAAACTATTAATTCTTAAGTTTCCAATAAGCCCAACACTAAAGCCAGGGTTACGTTGTACGCCAATATCTGGTAGGTTCTCATCTTCATAATCGAAGTTAAAGTCGTAACTGTTTATGCCTAAGAAATACCCCCAGCGTAAAAATTTAAAATCAGTAGTACCACGTCCTTGATTAGCATCATAAACGATTCTTTCTTTTTTAAATAATTGAGCTTGTGTGCTTTGTATTGATAAAAGAACAATTAAGCCAAATAAAAACTGCTTCATAATTTACTTCGACGATTTATAAATTGTAGCGACTCCAAATGTTTGGGGAAAATCTTCAACATTAATAAACCCAATTTCGCGTAAAATATTGTTCAAAGCTTCTCCATAAGGAAAAACAGATGCCGATTCGCATAAATATTTATAGGCACTTCTGTCTTTAGAGAAGGCACGGCCTATTAACGGAAGAATATAACTAGTATAAAATGTATAGCCTTGTTTAAATGGAAACTTTGTAGGAATAGAGGTTTCTAAGATAACAAACGTACCACCAGGTTTTAAAATTCTTAAAATTTCTGTTAATCCATTTTTAAGGTTTTCAAAGTTTCTCACGCCAAAGGCTACAGTTATGGCATCGAAGGTATTATCTTCAAAAGGCATACCTTCAGAGTCTCCTAGAACCATTTCAATTTTAGAGGAAAGCCCTTTTTTATTAATTTTTTGCTTCCCTATTTCTAGCATACCACTACTAATATCTAGACCAATAATTTTTTCGGCATTTGTGTTGGCCATTGCTATAGCAAGATCTCCAGTACCAGTTGCTATGTCTAATATGTTATTAGGCTGTGTAGATTTAATGAGTTTAACCACATTTTTACGCCATTTGATATCTATTCCAAATGAAATAACACGGTTTAATCCGTCATAATCATCAGAAATGGTGTCGAACATTTGAGTAACCTGCTCTTTTTTACTAAGGCTACTATCCTTATAAGGCTTAATTTTAGACAAATCGCTAATTTTTACGCAAACTTACATATTTAAATTATGACTACCTAAGAAAGCCTCTATCTAACTATTAGTGAATTATAATCGTAAGAATTTAATATTTCGATATTTATTTTAATAGTATCTTTGCAGTTCTTTTTATGATAGAGAAACAATGAAAATATTAATTGCAGGAGCTGGTGAAGTTGGATTTCATTTGGCAAAATTATTGTCTTATGAATCTCAAGAAATTACTTTAATAGACACTAATAAGGATAGTTTAACTTACGCAGATACGCATTTAGATATCAGAGTAGTACGAGGTGATGCGACTTCTATAGCCATTTTACGAGAAGGAAGAGTAGATACTTGCGATTTATTTATTTCTGTTACAGCTTCTGAAACGACTAATATCACGGTTTGTGTATTGGCGAAACAATTAGGGGCTAAACGCACAATAGCACGTATATCGAATACCGAATTTATCAATTATAAAGATGAGGTTGGTTTTACCCGCTTTGGAATAGACGAGTTAATATCTCCTGAAGCATTAGCGGCATCGGAGATTGAATTGTCTTTAAGGCAGTCGTCTTTTAGTGATACCTACGAGTTTGAGCAAGGTGCGCTTACTATGGCAGGGTTAACCTTGTCGAAATCGGCTTCTTTTGTTGGCAAAACAGTCAAGGAAGCTGCTAAAATATTTCCAGAAATTCATTTTATTCCTATAGCGATACAACGACAAGGTACGCAATATACTTTAATTCCTAGGGGAGATACTGTTTTTAGAGAAGGCGATAATGTTGTTTTTATTACCTCCGAGGGAGGGGCAGAAGAATTGTGTAGACTTACAGGTAAGGCCAATACAGATATTAAAAATGTCATGATATTGGGAGGTACTGAAATTGGTTTTAAAGCCGCACGAGATTTATGCAGTAAAGGCTTTAATGTAAAGTTGTTGGAGGGTGACAAAGAGAGAGCTTTCGATATAGCCGACCAATTACCAGATGTTTTAGTGATTAAAAGCGATGGACGTAAAGTGGATGTTTTAGATGAAGAAAATATTGGAGCAATGGATGCCTTTATAGCGGTTGGCGATAATTCTGAAACCAATATTATGACGTGTTTAGTGGCTAAATCTAAAGGGGTTAAAAAGTCGATAGCTTTAGTAGAGAATATGGATTATTTTGAGTTGTCTCATTCTATTGGTATCGATACACTAATTAATAAAAAACTACTTGCAGCAAACAGTATTTTTAGATATATACGCAAAGGTGAAGTTCTTGCCATGACCAAATTGAGCAATATGAATGCAGAGTTGTTAGAATTTGAAGTTAAAGCAACATCGGCCATTTGTAATAAATTAATTCGTAATGTCGATTTTCCACGATCTGCTATTATTGGTGGTGTGATTAGAGGGGACGTAGGCT
>CAZLTR010000150.1:6754-9078 GCA_964562415.1 uncultured Hyunsoonleella sp.
CATTAGATGTAGCTACTCAAAAAAATGCAGTACAAGAAGGAGATAAAATTGTAGTGTGTAGTTTATTACGTTCTATAAAGGGCGTAGAGAAATTATTTCTCTAAAAACAGGACGAAATGAAACTTAATTATAAAATCATTTTTCACTTTTTAGGCTTACTCATTTTGTTTAATGGTGGCTTTATGTTGGTCTCTGCTTTAGTGAGTTTACTTTATAAAGATGGGGTTACTCTCAATTTATTATTTGCGGCGCTTATTACTTTAATTTTAGGAGGCGTTTCTATGGTGTTTACTAGAAACCCAACTAAGGAAATGAATAAGCGAGAAGGTTATATTGTTGTGGCTTTAGGCTGGGTTATTATGGCGCTTACTGGAGCATTACCTTATGTGATTACAGGGAGTATTCCTAATTTCACCAATGCATTTTTTGAAACCATGTCTGGTTACACCACAACAGGAGCTTCTATTTTAAATGATATCGAAGCAATGCCTAAGGGAATCTTGTTTTGGAGAAGCTTAACGCACTGGATTGGCGGTATGGGTATAATTGTATTGGCTATAGCCATTTTACCATTGCTTGGTATAGGGGGTATGCAAATGTTTGCTGCTGAGGCACCTGGGCCAAGTGCAGATAAATTACATCCACGAATTACAGATACGGCTAAACGGTTATGGCTTATTTACTTTGGGTTTACAGCAGCCCAAACAGTATTGTTATGCGTCGCTGGGATGTCTTTTTTTGATGCTATAAACCATGCTTTGTGTACGGTATCTACAGGAGGTTTTTCTACAAAAAATGCAAGTGTTGCATATTGGAACGCACAGCCAGTGATTCAATACATCATTATCTTATTTATGTTTTTAGCGGGTACTAACTTTGTACTTAGTTATTTTGCGTTTAAAGGTAAGGTCCAAAAAGTATTGCGAGATGAAGAGTTTAAGTTGTATTTTAAGTTTGTAGCTATTTTTACAGCTATAGCAGCGTTATTGATTTATTTTAGAGCCGATATTTCGTTGTCTTCGATAGACCATCCAATGGTGTGGGGAGAAGGAGAAAGTGCCTTTAGAGTTGCGTTGTTTCAAGTATTGGCTATTATTACAACGACGGGTTTTGTCACGGCAGATTATACACTTTGGACGCCTTTTTTAGTGGTGTTCTTTTTTGGTTTAATGTTTTTAGGAGGCTCTGCGGGAAGTACCTCTGGAGGAGTTAAAGTGGTGCGTCATCTTATTTTAATTAAAAACGGTTTTTTAGAATTTAAACGCGCATTGCATCCCAGTGCTATTGTGCCAGTACGCTATAATAAAAAGGCCATTTCTGGAGATATTGTGTTTAATATTTTAGGTTTTTTTATTCTTTACATGCTATCCTTTATCATCGGGGCTTTAGTATTCTCTATGTTTGAACTTGATTTTGATGCCTCCGTAGGATTAGCAGCATCGAGCTTAGGAAATGTAGGGCCAGCTTTGGGCGATTTTGGCCCTGTAAATAACTATAGTGCATTACCACCTTTAGCGCAATGGTGGGCTTCTTTTTTAATGCTAATTGGGCGTTTGGAATTGTTTACTGTCTTAGTACTATTTACGCCTTTTTTCTGGAGGAACAGGTAGCAAATAATGCGCTTTTAAAGCATTATAATACAGTTTACTTAATTCAAATTCTTTACATCTGAAAATTTAATTCATACATAAGGAGTTTATACAACTGCTCTATTTTAAGATATACTAGTTTCTTTTACTGGATTGGAGAAAGTATCAGATGGTTTTATTTTAGCTTCAAAAAGCCTTGTATAATCCATGACATTATCTACATGGTCTAAATCGCATAAGAAGGCAATTACAGCGCAGAGTCCTTGAAACAAGATATTATCGTTAGTGGGATGCTTTGGTTTGTCATGTTTGAAGTGTAAAGGCACTTTGAATCCGCAGGCTTTTAAGAAAATGTGTTCTATTTTCAATAATTCAACAGGGGTATACCCATTAAATCTTCTGCCTAGGGTTTGGTGTACACGCCCTACGTAATTTAACTCTAAACCGCCATGTGTATCAGAAAGATGTTTCCATTGGTCGTTGCCGTCTAAAATGTTCCCAACAGCACATTGTTGGCAGCATTCGGGGTGTAATGTGTTGTTATGAAATGCAACGTATAATTTTTGTAGGGCAGATTCTAAACGCGATGAAGCCGATATCATATCTTTTTAACTACAATTTACTAAAAAAAAGCATTTTAGGCTAATTTTGGTTTCTATTTATTTAGTTGTAAAATTATTGTTTTAAAATAGTTATGCAAACAATCATAAGACAGTATAATATTAACATAATGAA
>CAZLTR010000151.1:0-244 GCA_964562415.1 uncultured Hyunsoonleella sp.
ACAATAAACTCTCCTGACAGTACACGACGTGTATAGATATTAGACGTATAAGGCTCGAAACACTCATTATTTCCTAAAATTTGAGATGTTGATGCGGTTGGCATTGGCGCTACAAGTAACGAATTACGTACCCCATGCTTTAACACCCGTTGGCGTAACTTACCCCAATCCCAACGGCCACTTAATTCTTCGTCGTTGATATTCCAAAGATTATGTTGGAAATCTCCTTTACTCATTGGAGACC
>CAZLTR010000151.1:254-9063 GCA_964562415.1 uncultured Hyunsoonleella sp.
TCATAAGATTGATAAGGCCCATCTGCTTTAGCTTCCTCTACACTTGCTGTTACCGCCGCAAAGTATAAGGTTTCAAAAATTTCTTGGTTTAACTTTTTAGCTTCATCGCTTGTAAATGGCAATCTTAATTTTATAAAGGCATCTGCTAAACCTTGTACTCCCAAACCTATTGGTCTGTGACGCATATTAGAATTTTCTGCTTCTGGTACAGGATAGTAATTTCTATCGATAACACGGTTCAAATTCTTAGTAACACGCTTGGTAATTTTATAGAGCTCTTTATGATCGAAAGCTCCGTTTTTCACAAACATAGGCAATGCTATAGACGCCAAATTACATACAGCAACCTCGTCTGGAGACGTGTATTCCATAATTTCTGTACATAAGTTTGAAGAGCGAATGGTTCCTAAATTTTTCTGATTCGATTTACGGTTAGCAGCATCCTTATATAACATGTAAGGCGTACCCGTTTCGATTTGAGATTCTAGTATTTTTTCCCAAAGCTCCCTAGCTTTGATTGTTTTTCTTCCCTTACCTTCTGCTTCATACTTTAAGTACAAAGCTTCAAACTCTTCACTATGTGTCTCTGGTAATCCTGGACATTCGTTAGGGCACATAAGTGTCCAATCTCCATTTTCCTCTACACGTTTCATAAATAGATCTGAAATCCACATAGCATAGAATAAATCACGCGCACGCATTTCTTCTTTACCATGGTTCTTTTTCAAATCTAAAAAATCGAAAATATCAGCATGCCAGGTTTCTAAATACATTGCAAAACTTCCTTTACGTTTTCCGCCTCCTTGATCTACATAACGCGCCGTATCATTAAACACGCGAAGCATAGGCACAATACCATTACTCGTACCATTGGTTCCAGAAATATAACTTCCTGTTGCACGTACATTGTGCATTGCCAAACCAATTCCTCCAGCAGACTGCGAAATTTTAGCCGTTTGCTTTAAGGTATCGTAAATCCCGTCTATACTGTCCTCTTTCATCGTTAACAAAAAGCAAGACGACATTTGTGGTTTTGGCGTTCCAGAATTAAACAATGTTGGTGTAGCGTGCGTAAAGTATTTTTTAGACATTAACTCGTAAGTCTCTATAGCAGCATCTAAATCGTCTAAATGAATCCCTATAGACACACGCATTAACATGTGCTGCGGACGCTCTGCAATTTTTCCATTTAACTTTAATAAGTAAGAACGCTCTAACGTTTTGAACCCAAAATAATCGTACCCAAAATCGCGATTATAAATAATAGTAGAATCGAGACGGTCCTTATTATCCATAATTACTTTATACACTTCATCAGACAGTAGTGACGCATCTTCCCCTGTTCTTGGGTTCACATAGGTATACAAATCATGCATTACCTCACTAAAGGTCTTTTTAGTATTTTTATGTAAGTTAGAGACAGATATACGTGCTGCAAGTCGTGCGTAATCTGGATGAGCTGTAGTCATTGTTGCTGCAACTTCAGCAGCTAAATTATCCAGCTCACTTGTAGTAACACCATCGTACAAGCCTTCAATAACTCTCATGGCTACTTTTAAAGGGTCTACTAATGGATTTAAGCTGTAACATAATTTACGAACTCTTGCTGTAATTTTGTCGAACATTACCTGTTCTTTTCTACCGTCTCTTTTTACTACGAACATTATTTATAAAGGGTTTTTTGCCTTTCTGATACACCTTCAGAAAAGGGGTTAATTAGCTAGTCTAAGTCATGTAAGGTTATACACCAAACACCACCCAGTGGATTATTAATTTATTAAAAAAGGTACTTTGTTACTTCCTCTAAAATGGGAATATCATTTTAATCGATACGTGTCATCGCTATATATGATTTACTGGACAACTTTAGATTAAAAATCGGCGTCGAAACTAAATTTATCTTTTTCTTCTTCTTTGTTAAGCACTCCTGCTTTTTGGTATTCGGACACGCGTTTTTCAAAGAAATTTGTTTTTCCTTGAAGAGAAATCATATCCATAAAATCAAACGGATTCGCTGTATTGTATTCTTTATCACAACCTAACTCGCTTAACAAACGATCTGTTACAAATTCTAAATACTGAGACATTAAAACAGCATTCATCCCTATTAAACTTGCAGGTAAAGATTCTGTAATAAACTCGCGTTCTATGTCTAAGGCATCTATTAGAATTTCTCTAATACGAGATTTTGGGACTTTATTAACCAAGTGTTCTTGATGCAAGTGCACCGCAAAATCACAATGCACACCTTCATCTCTAGAAATTAATTCGTTAGAAAATGTTAAGCCTGGCATTAAACCACGTTTTTTCAACCAGAAAATAGAACAAAATGCACCAGAGAAGAATATACCCTCTACTGCTGCAAAAGCGATTAAACGCTCTGCAAAACTTGGGGAATCTATCCATTTTAAAGCCCACTCTGCCTTTTTCTTTATGGCAGGGAAATTTTCAATAGCATTGAATAATAAGTCTTTTTCGTTTTCATCTTTAACATAGGTATCAATTAACAACGAATAGGTTTCACTATGAATATTTTCCATCATAATTTGAAACCCATAGAAAAATTTAGCTTCACTATACTGTACTTCATTGACAAAGTTTTCGGCTAAATTTTCATTTACAATACCATCACTAGCTGCAAAAAAAGCTAAGATGTGTTTTATAAAGTAACGCTCATCATCATTTAATTTTGTAGCCCAGTCTGTAAGATCTTGATGCAAATCAATTTCTTCGGCCGTCCAAAAACTCGCTTCCGATTTTTTATACCATTCCCAAATATCATGGTGTTGGATAGGAAAAATTACGAAACGATCTTTGTTTTCTTGAAGGATTGGTTCTATGGCCTGAGACATAACTAAATGGATTTTAATGAGAGTTAAACGAAACTTACTTTCTTATTTTCTACATTACAAAGATGGCAAAATCATCGTTGCCATTTTAAAAAAACCGAGAAAGCTTTTCAACAAGTTTTTAACAAACAAATAACAACCTAACAATCAATAAGTTTACAGAAAAAAATAGTCAAAATGCTGTTTATCAATATTTTAACTTTTTTAAAAGTTTAAATTGTTTACAAAAAATTACAAAAGTTTAAAGCATTCAAATCGATGTCAACAAGTGGTTTTAAAGGGGGTTCTAGGGTTATTTAAAAGACTGTTGAAAAGTTTACATCTCCTTTTCTTCCCCTACATACTCATCTTTTCTAAATTTTACGTATACTAACTAAAATTAAGAAAATGCCTCTAATTTATCCCTCCTAGCACAGGCACATAACTTATTGCAAGAGTTTCAACATACTGATGACTTATTATGATTAAACCCAAAAAAATAGATGCTGTGATGAACACAAGAACAATTTGTTTTTCTTGACGCACATCATCAAGACGCCACGCTTTAGTAATAGCTATGATTTGTTTTGCAAAAAATCGCGACAGGAAGGTAAAAACAAATAAAAATAAGGCTATCGTTACTAATATTTTACCATAAACTGGCGCTAAGGCTTGCCAAAACTCTAAAAAGGCACCTGAATACCCTTGAAAGATTAGAGCTGCACTATTTAAAGATTCATGGGTGCTATTAAATAAAACCGCGATAGCGACTATGTGAATACAAGTTGCCAGATAAAAAAGCACTGTATCTGATTCGTCATCATTCGCCATAACTGTTCTTGTATTATTTACCCTCAAGTAGGCTGTTACAAAAAGCAAGAAGAACAAAATAAAAGTTACATGTAATAAAAGCATAGTTCGTTTTTTAATGTGTTACAATTTCCCAAAATTTAATATTCCTTAGGTCTCTACTTATACTCCCAGGGAAAAATCCAATATTGGTGGTTTCTATAAAATAATATTTCTTCAAATCTTTTTCTTTGTAAATCCCAGAATAATAACTGGTGTTTACCCCTAAAATACTATGCGCATACTGTTTGCTATTCATAATAACCACATCGTACTCGTAATGCTTCAATATGGTATACAACAATACTGTACGCGTATCACAATCGCCATAAAGGTTACCAATAAACTCTACAGGAGCCTGAAAACCAAACCTTATCCCTCCTATACAACATTTAGATTGACACTTCGCCAAAAATGCATTAACCCCTGGAGGATACACACCTGCTTTTGTACAACTATCTGAAAGCACCAATCTATAGGGTATATCTTGTACAAGTGTGACAATCACCTCTAAAAACTTTTTTTCATCAAACGATTTTTGAAAACGCAAGTCATCTAGTGCTGCATACACAAAAGTAAGCATACTATCATTATACTTTGCCATATCGCGATATACATCTCCTAAATTAGACGAGCTAAGCCTATACTGCTCTCGCAACTTATATGCTTTAGCAACATCGGATTGTTTTACTGATAAATCAATATGATGTTGCTCCCTGTTAAAATCGTACCAAACCCTCTTGTGTGTTATAAGCGTGTCTAGCTCTGAAAGCCTTTTTAATGTATCATTAGCAACAAATTTAATCGTATCGTTATATTTTACAACCGTTCTTTTTACGGTTGTTTCGTCATCCTCTTGATAAGAAGGCGGCTCTGTTTGCGATACATGCTCTGCATCGCATTGCTTTAATAGTACCGAAAATACGGCGATTAGAACCAGTCCTAAACCAAAAAAACTAAATAACTGCGCCAAACACCCAAACCCCTTATCTACAACAGCAACTGCCTTTTCCTCTGCCTGCAACAACAGATACCCTATACCTCCTAATAACAAAAACACCAAAAGCACCTTTACATCAGTTTGAAGTAATGTAAGCAGCACCATAAGAAGAGAAACAATCGAAAAAGCGCCCCCTACAACTAAAGCTATTGCATCGGCTAATCCAGAACCTACACCATCAAAAAAACCACTCCAACGAAACCAATTTACCTCACGACTATGAGTATGTCGCACAGATGTTTTCGAATAGCCTCGGGATTTTAAAACCTTTTTTTTGGGAGGCTTCACGCGCTCTCCCTTCATAAACCCATAAAAGTCACATGCAATATCTCCAACAGTATCACCGTTACTCGTAACCGTAATATTTTGCAAATCAATATTTTCAACCTTAACTTTTGTAAATCGAATAGTATACCCTGTAAAGGCATCATGCTTTTGAGCAGGCAAACACTTTACACTTTGAAAATACTTTTGATAAGACAAGCCCCCATCTTCTATAGCATCCCATTTTTTTTTAGTGACAACCTCAAAATCAAAAACACTTCCAGCATCTACTTGAATGTCGTAATAGCGCTCTGAAAGAGAAGACGCCATAGCGTCTTTTCGAGCTGTATATTGCCCCAAAAAACGTCCTTTCAAATAAATATCGTTCTTATTCATTCGTTTAAAGGTAACGTCTCAAATCTTTATTCGTACCCAAAACCTCTTTTTCAGTCTTAGGAATTACAGTATTAAAGGGAGGGTCCAAGTACGCCGCTTTAGGCGCAAGGGTAAGATTAAAATGCTGTTTAAAAATAGCTTTATACCTCATCACAAACGCATCGTATTCGTCTAAGATCATAGCACGAGTTATCTTATGCGTCTCTGTAGAAAAAATGCTCGTTCGTTTTATTGTGTATTTTATTAGAAAAGGCACCATATACAAGGCAACCACAAAAAACTCCAGTCCCCGTATGGAAGCATTCTCATTTAAAACATTCTTTACCAAATCTAAAATACTTACTGTATCAAAATCTATTGGAGCAATACAAACATCATACACGCCTATTAAAGTACCCTGAGCTAAAAGCAACCCTACACTAGCTATAAAAATAGCCCTGTATAAAAAAGAAATTACATGCCCCAACGTTTTTTTATGGGTTGATGTTACAATGGTTATCAAACAAAGCTTATAAACATTATTAATAACAAATGCCGTAAATACCGCTAAAAAAAAAGCCCCAAAAAAAGAGTGAAAAATAGTCATATACATATACCCCAAACTCACTATAGACAAGAGCAGGTTAACACTAAATATAACTGCACTAATTTTAAATAAATTACGCACTTTATCCCCTGCAATTGCCAATATATATGGATCTTCTCCTATATGTCTATACAACCACACTATTCTTCCTTTTTTACAGCGATATAATCCTCTAAGTTATCACCAATATTCTCCACCTCTTGAGACACCCATTTATCTATAATTGCTTCGTTTAATTTCTCTTGCGCTACTATAAAATCCTTCTTTCTCCCAAGTGCCTCTCGGGCTGCATGATACACAATACGGTGCCTATCTTGCCCTTTTTTATTTTTAAAATAATTTTTCTCTACTTCTATACCTGCCTCTGCCAACATTAATTCCTTAGTATTATCACTCATGTAATTATACGGGCTTTTGGTAAGCATCATTTTAAAGAAGATTGGTGTTAATTCTATTGCCATAAATAGCAAGGTTATAAATAGACTTATCCAGAACCCTGCAATCTCGTGCGCTAATTTGATACGTTCCAACAATCCATTTAATCCTGCTGCCACCTTTTTATTTTGTCCTAAAAGCGCTTTTAACTCTAATTCTAAAGCCGTATTTTCTTCTTCTATAGTCGCAAATTTCGAAGCATTGCGTTTATCAAAATCTTTAAGTTTTTTTTCATACTTCACAATTGTGGCTTGAAACGCTTTTGCATTTGGACCAATACCTCTACCTGCTGCATTTCGCCCCCCTATTTCATCTGCAAATTCCGCTTCTGCTTTATGCAAAGCAGCCTCTAACGCCTCTCGCTTACTATCCAGCTCTTCTTTACGTCGCTCTAAACTTGCAAAGCTCTCCTCGAAAGTCGCACGAGTCGCATTTTCAAACTCTTTTTGTTTAACAATTTGCTTCTCGTATAAAGCCGTATCTATTTCGGTTTTAAACATTCGAATTTCTACAGGCTTAGAAATGGTTATCGCAATTATTACTCCCATTAACACTCTAGGTAAAGCGCCAGCAAACTCACTCCATTTAATAGCTTCTGTACCATCGCCAACACCACTAGATGCCACAATAAAACGATCTAAATTAAAAATTATTAATCCCCAAATAATACCAAACACCACTGCTATTCCAGCAGTTGGCATATGGGTTTCATTCACCAAAGCACTATCACCTGGCGCGAAAATGGTATACATGGCATAACCTCCTGCTAAGGCTGCCATAAAACCTGTAGCCACAACAACACCTCCTAAACAGGCATACTTCGCCTGATCGTTATAGGTGGATCTGGAAAGCAAATACGCATCGGCTCCTGCCGCTTTCCAAAGTAATTTCATTAACCTTCCTGGCCTAGGCGATTCATAAAAAGCTCTTTTCATACTTGTCGTTTAATTATTAGAACTCATTTTTAATTTTTCTTGTAATACTTTAGTTTTCAACGCAACAGTTCTTTGCACCTCTTGGCACATTTGCTCTTGGCGTTTAATATCCAAAACTAAAACTGGGGTTTTAAGAGCTGCTGTCTTTCTTATATACAACCTTTTATTGCTTAATTTACCTTCACGGGATACAAAAACAGGTGCTACCATCTCTTTTTTAAATACAGAAATAGGATTCAACTTATAACTCACCTTTTTTTGACTGCGCCATCCCTTTAACACCAATAGTATATTTTTATGGGCAGCATCGTTTTTAAAATAATACCTTGTGCCATTTACTTTTTTGGTTTCAGAATTTATTTCAACATAAGCACTTAAAATATGTACGCCCTTCCATTCTATAAAATTAGACGCCCCCTCTATAGCAACAGATGCATGCAAACGCACCTCATTAATCACCATCTTCTTTCTAAATATTGTACAATACCATTGGCGCATCCACCTCATAAGTCTAATTTATAATCTCCTTCTTAGTTTTACTTACAGAAATAACATGTTAAATATATTAAAATTCAACTTACAAAACCTACATTAAAGTTTTTCTGCCACTTCTTCTAAAGCTGTGTACCAATCTTCTCCAAATTTTCGTATAAGTGCTTCCTTTACAAATTTATATACAGGCACCTGCAATTCTTTTCCAAGTGCACAAGCATCGTCACAGATTTGCCATTTGTGATAATTCACTGCCGAAAACTCACTATAATCTGCAACTCTAACAGGGTACAAATGACAAGACACTGGTTTTTTCCAAGTAATTTCGCCTTGATTGTAGGCTTCCTCAATCGCACATAAAGCGACGTTGTTTGCATCGAAAATCACATACGCACAATCTGCACCCTCTATTAAAGGCGTCTCTAACTCCCCCTCTTCCGTTTCAATTGAAGTTCCTTGATTAGCTATAGCCTTAGCGCCTTCTGGCCTTAAAAAAGGTTTTACCTTTGGGTATATCTCATCTAAAATTGAAACCTCTTCTTTAAGTAAAGGGGCCCCTGCATCACCATCGATACAACACGCACCTTTGCATGCACTAAGATTGCATACAAAGTCTTTTTTAATAATGTCTTCTGATACAATAGTTTTTCCTAACTGAAACATAGCATAACAAATTAAGGCATAAAAATAGTTAAAGTTTCAATTTAATGACCGCAAGAATCTCACAATAAATACAGACCTTTGCAAAAAGATCGCACTAACGCGTGCTTTCTTTACAAATAGCCAAAATCTCAAAAAGGCTACAAAACCATTAAACACATGAAATATCTTGCGTATACTATTATTGTTATTGCTGTAGGTTTAAGCATTTTTAATGCAACACAAATCAACTTAAACGCCCCATTTCAAGGCCAAAGCATTGTTGCTTTAATTACAATTATGGCCTCATTATGTGCTATTGTTTTAATGTTAATCTTGTTAACGTCTAAACGTATAGAAGACAAAATAAAACACAAAAATTAAT
>CAZLTR010000152.1:0-9044 GCA_964562415.1 uncultured Hyunsoonleella sp.
TTTTCGGTTAAAAACAAAACCTCAAGATGAGTTCATCGTAAAAATCTAACTAAACATTTACTATTCCTCTAGTTCTGTTTCTTTTAAATTTTCTTTGGAATAGAAAAACGAAAGGTACTACCTTCATTGATTTTTGAAGTCACAGTAAAGGTCCCTTCTAAATTTTCGATAATCTTCTTTACAGTAGCCAAGCCAATTCCTGTGCCTAAATGGCCTTTATTATCTTTCTGCCCTACAATTGCAAATAAATCGAAAATTTTGTCTAGGTATGCTTCGGGGATACCATCGGCATTATCTACTAAGGCAAACTCATAAAAACCTTCAGTTTCAGTAATATGGATATGCAGTTTTTTTTCTAATTTAGAATTGTATTTTATCGCATTCGTAACCAAATTAGTAAGCACTTGCATAATAGGAGCTTCTTTGATAAAAAGCCGTTCAATAGTAGTATCTACCTTTACAGTTACCTCTTGTTTAACATCGCTAATAAGCATGACTTTATTGATTAAAGTCCTTACATGCACATCCTTAAAATCATCTACAAGCAATTCATCACTTTTATAAAATCTAAGTAAACCATCAATATATTCTTTTAATGTAAAAGAAGAGGTTTTTAAATGTTCTAAATATTCCAAAGACTCACCTGTTAAGGTATGCTTGTTTTCTTCTTCTAGAAGCTGCGTTAATGAGATGATATTAGAAAGTGGTGATTTTAAATCATGAGATACAACGCCCGAAAACTTTTCAAGATTTGCATTTCGCCTTTTTAAGGTTTTCTGGTAACGCTCTAATTTTAAATTTTGATAGCGCTGTTCGAACAAATGCACCACTTGTTTTGCCATAGAAACAATCGCATTTATTTGATTATCATTAAGAGTTCTAGGCTTATTATCGTAAACACAAACGGTGCCCAACTTAAACCCATCGGAGTCTACCAAAGGGGCGCCTGCATAAAAAATGGCATTGTGTTCTTTTACCAAAGGGTTGCCAATAAAGCGTTCGTCCTCTCTGGCATCTTTTACAATCGTAATTGCAGCATTAGAATTTATCGCATGGCCACAAAACGAAATTTCACGTGGCGACTCGCTAAAAGGTACACCATGATGCGATTTTAAATAATTTCTATCTTTATCTAAAAGTGTAATTAACGAAATTGGTGCATCGCACACATAACTTAGCAGTGCCGTAATATTATCGTAGGCATCTTCTTCTAGCGTATCAAGCAGCTGGTACTTCTCTACTGCCGCTTGTCTATAAACTTCATTATCAGGATAATTAGGAGCTATCATTAGTATTTGGGGTACATTTAAATTTTCGGCGAATTTATAAAAAAGTGAGTAGTTTTAATGTTAAGTTTTTTATAACTATTTACTATTTTAAAAAAAATAACAATACAATTTATCTATCATAAATATAATAAAACGAATGTTTTATAAACACACGTTACCCAATAAACCAAAAACTGTACCATTATATTTTAATTTCTGATTTCCAGGTCATTTCCAGAAATCCATGTTTTAAATTCATCACCATAATATAGATAAGCTGTACTTGCTGGTGCTTTGTAATATCCAGCAATATCGGCCTTAAGTGCTAAGCGAATGGTTTTTGTTTCAGAAGCATCGAATTCACGCCAGTAGAGCACCAAATAATTATTAAATAGCTCATAATATGCAGCTTTTTGTTGCTCTACTAATTGTTTGAGCTGCCACGGTTGCAGTGTCGCCCCAGAAGGTATGCCTATAATTGCAGTGACCATACCTAGCCTAGTCGCTTTTGTATTCACAACATTAACAAACAAACTTACATTATCCCCAACCTGATAGTCTTGTTTTGCTATTTCTGTTTTTAAAACCAATGGACTATCTTTTGAAGACTCTGGCACTGTACTATCCCAATTGATATTTAATGCATATGGAAACGTAACATCTGGATTACTAAACCTTACCGTTACTGTTTGTACGCCTTCTGTAAAATGGTTAGATAAATTCTCTATAACAATTTTTCCCTCATTGTCACATCTTAAATTTTGATGCAATGTCTTGCCGTTAATCACAAGTGCAACGGCATCTGTCTTGGTAATTATATTTTGCTTTTCGTATTTGGTATAACAAATGAGTGCCTTTAAAGCCATAGCGGTAGACTGTGTAGATCCAAATTTATTGTGTTTGCGTTTTGTAACAAGATATTCGATACCTTTAGTAACAACCTCTCTATTTGCGGTATAATCTCGCATTAAAGCTAAGAGTGTTAGTGCCAAGGTTTCTATTTGTTTAGAATCGCCATAAGATCGCGTAATGGTTTGATTAACGGGTAATTTACCAAAGCCATACTGTGCTATATTAAACCTTAATTTATCTAATAAAACGTTAGCATTTTTAGTCGCATTTAAATTATAACTCGCTAACGCCATTAGTGCCATTTTATAGGTATCATTAGTGCTTAAAGCATCCTGATACGCAGTGCGGTATTCTAAATCTAAATGTGCTTCCACTTTAGCTTCTGTTAAAGCATAAACAATATAAGCATTGGCCACATCTCTTGGAGAACTCGCAAAACTGTCGTACCCCTGTTTACTTTTTTTAAACCCGCCTTTACCGTCTTTTCTACCCAAGAGCCATTTTGCGGTTCTGTTTATCATATTTTGATCTACAGCATCATATATGGCTTTCATCTCTGTAAATTCTAAAATACCATAGGCTGTTAACGTTTCGTGAGGTGGGGTGTGTCCAAACCATTCAAACCCGCCAACTTTAGTTTCAAAACTAATAAGTCGCTCGTAACCTGCTTTAATAAAATCCATAGCCTTAGCTTCTACCTCTGGATTATTTTTCCCTGCTTCTTTTAAATATTTCAACACCATAACGTTAGGATATGTTGCCGAAGAGGTTTGCTCGAAACAGCCATAAGGTTTCTGGATTAAACCTTCAATACCATCCATAACAGTACCCACCACATCGGTATAAATATTAAAGTTTGCTTCTAAACTACCAGGTACTTTAGTATTAATATTAAAGGAGAATGTTCCATTATTTGTACCAGAAACTGTGGTCTCTATGGGAAAATAAGGACTCAAAATCGTTGCGTTTCGTTTGACACTATCATGTCCTGAATTAGAGCTAAGTCCTGCTTTAATAAAAACCTCTCCTTTTTTTACTGGCATTACTTTTATGCGTTTAAGCAACGTGGTATCTGCCCCAATTTCGAAGGTAGATTCAAAAGCCTCTAACAACTTTAAATGCTCTGGCAATTCTAAGGATAAATTTACCGCCACAGCACTCTTTTTCTCATTGGTGATACTTACAGGTAACACTACAGTATCATTAAGCGTCATGTAATTAGGCATTTTAAAATCTAAATTCAAAAGTTGATTTGTACTATATATTTTTTCTTGTCTTCCTAATAAACCGTTGTAACCTATACCTTCTACTGTCATTTTAAAAGCACTTATCGCATCCGAATTATAAAACTCGAATTGCGCTTTTCCCTTTTCATTGGTTTCTATAACAGGATTCCAGTAAATGGTCTGTCTAAAATCGTTACGTTCCTCTACTAGAGCAGCACTATCGTATCTGGGCGTATAAAATAATTTCGATTGGTAGAATAGAGGGGTATCGGAACTGTAAAATATAGCCGTAGAATAGTTTTTATACTTCTTCGTTTTATTCAATCTTTTTTTATAATAATTATTGTAAAAGCTCTTGTATTTGGTATTGATGAGCAACACTCCATTTCCCCCTTGAGCACCATATATTGCAGTTTCTGCACCATCTTTTAATACCTCCACAGATTCAATTTGATGTGGTGGAATATTATCTAATGCCTTAGCATCTGCTACAACACCATCTATAATGTATAATGGCCCTATTCCTGAAATTGAGGAACTGCCTCGTATCGCGATATCAAACCCGCTACTTGGCCCTGTAGTGTTGCTAATTTGCACACCTGCCACACGCCCTTGCACCCCACTTAAAGCATCTATTCCTTCGTTAGTAACCTTTACATAACTACCTAACAATGGTTCTCTTTCTACAGCTGAATACCCTACAACAACCACCTCATCTAAACTTGATGCATCCTCAGAAAGCATGAGATTCGCTTTAGCTTCTTGTTTTATAACTCCCTTTAAAGGTTTTTCTACAACTTTGAATTCTTGGCGCTGTTTTAAGGCCGTTGTTCCAAACCTATTAAAACGAGTCTCTTTTACTTGATGTTTAATGATACGCAACTGCTCTTGCTCCTCATTATACGCTAGCAATACACAACGTTGGCTTTTAGGCTTTTCAAATTGAAATGCGCCCTTATGATCTGTTTCAAATACCAAAACATCAGAATTGTTTTCATTAAACAATAGCAATTTTGCTTTTCTAGGTTGCCCCTTTTTATCAACGACTTTCCCAGAACACATATTTTGTGTTTCGGGTTTAAATCTTGCGTTTTTTAAAGTTAGTGTTGACCTATCTATATACGTTCTCCAACCATGCGTAAGCATCACATACTCTAATGCTTGTTCCGCCTTCTTTTCTTCTGGGTTAAAATAAAATGAAGGTTTGTGCAAACGGCCTTTCAACTCAGACGATAGTAGCAAATATGACAAAATGTGCGCTTGCTTATCATCTGCAAAAGACAATAACTTATGATCCGCAACGGCCACTGAAACGTTAGCAGGAATAGGATGGCCTTTAGCATCTGTAGTTGTTAAGGTGGCTTTTACTTTTTCTCTAGTGTTATAAACAGACTTGTCTAATGCAATGGACACCTTAAGCTGTTTGTGTGCATTTAAAAAAGCCAAACGTTCTGCAACTATAGCGCCATTGGTATTTATAATGCTAAATTTAAAAATACCAATAGGAAAATTTTCGGTAGTAATGCTTAACGTACTTTGTGATGGTAAAATGGAATTTTCATATACAATTTTAGTCCCTTTTACAACACGTACGGTCATAGGGTCTTTTTCCGTAGAAAATAGACGTAAACTCGTTTTTAGACGATCTGTAATTACAGAAAAACGCGTCCCTTTATGATGTACTTTTGGCAATGCGATAGGCCGTTTGGAGAGAAAAGGTGTTGTTACCTTTGCATAATAGGTTTTATGAGATTCTACTGGAATATTAACACTTCCCATACCGTCGTGAAAACTAGAAAATGTACGCACAACAACACCCTTTTCGTCTAGAATATCTCCTGCAATATCTACGGGTTTTCCAAATTCATCTGTCGCTTTAAAAGCAAGCCGATTGGACGTCCCTGCTATGAGTTGACCACTTTCTGGTAGAAACTGTACATCGAGCGTATCTAAAACCACAGGTACAGGTCTAGAAATAGACTCTGTAGTGCCTTTGTAGGGCATTAAAACGTTTAAAACCACATCTGTGGTACGCAATTGTGCTGGTAATGTAAACTGTAATACAGCCTTACCATCTGCATTTGTCGTAAGTTTTTTTGATAGTATAGCGCCCCCTTTTACAGAAACTTTAAAGCTAAAATCACTATGCCTTAAAGCCACATTTTTTAAATTCTTGGCTTCAAAATTAGCCGTAACCTTAGCGCCTTTACCATAGCCTTCATTTTTAAATTTCAACTTAAAAAGCACATTAGGTTTTACCACCTTTTGAACAGTTATTGTTTTAGTAAAAAACGACGCCTCTCCAAAATTACGCATCCAATTTGTATACATTTTTAAACGATACATCCCGCCAACCCATTGGGGGTTTATTTCGAAATCGCCATAAGCGTATCCATTTTTAATCGCTAATTTTAAGGTTTTAACAGCCACCCCTTTTGGAGCTATTAATTCTGCATATAAAACAGCACTCTTTGTAGAAATGGTATGGTCTTGAGCTACCACATAAGATTTAAACCAAATGGTTTCTCCTGGAACATAAAACGGCCTATCGGTTTGCGTATATATTTTTTCTAGAGTATCTGTAGAGGGTACAGCAGGTTTAAATGCCACTAATAGCATAACTACCAAAGTAAACAAAATAACGTATAAGATAGAAACCAGTATAAATAGTAAATGGTGTTTTGTCGTTTTCATAGGATTATAGAGTTAGATTAAACGTTACACCAACTTCACTAGCCAATGGTGTATTAAAAAAATTGAGCCCTTTAGCAGACGAATTGCCATACAAAGTGTTATAAGGCGATGCACCACGGTACTTGGTCCATGTAAAAAGATTATGCGCATAGAGCCCCAGCTGCAGTTTACGTATAAATGCAGTGCCTCTTTTAGGTTTAAAATCATAGGATGCATTAATTTCCTTTATATTAATGTAACTGCCGTCGACTATAGCAGTTTCTGCAACCCCCTCAAACCCATACCGCACAAACCTGCTTTCGGTCACTTCGTTTTCTAAATCGTAAAAAGCTACAGGCTGTGTGTTTAAAGCACCTTGAGCGGTCACACCATTAAACACAACATTATTGCGCTGCCGTTCTGTAGCAGATTCTTGTGACCTACCAAGATAATTAAGTACATTTTGAGTGCCATTCCATACGTCGCCTCCCTTTTGCACATCTATAAGTACCCCCAAGGTAAACCTGTACAATGAAATACGCTGATGTATGCCTAAGTTATACTTTGGGATCGCATTACCTATAACCTGAGGTTCTGGATTGACCAGCGGGAAACCATCTGCACCAATAACAACAGCATTATTTGCATCTCTTAAATAGGCCGACCCCACAATAACACCAGTAGGCAGACCTTCTATTAAATTTTGAGATACTGTAGTAAACCCAGAAATAGGAACTCGTTTACGTGCCTCTAACAACCGATCTACCTTTGGTCTATGGGTCGAAAACGCAATACTAGGTTTGTACCTAAATTGATCATCAAAACGCACCTCTGTGCCCAAGTGCAACTCTAAACCTTTATTTTTAATAGTTGCTACGTTTTTAAGCTGAAATTTATCGGCTTCAAAGACAGGAAACACGGCATCTTCTGTCGTTTGTCTAAAATGGGTCGCATCGAAATTATAATACATGCGTCCTATTTTAAAGCGCAAATTAAGATTTAGGTTATACGTCTGTACCTGTTCTAAATTTAAGCTGTTCGTATTAAAAAGATCATGTACCGCACGGTAGCTAAAACTGTCTTCTGGACGTATATTAAGACTGTTATGACTTGAATTGCCATAAAGTAAATTAACATCATTAACAGTGTATACCGTGCTTGCCGATACATAAATTTTTTGAAACGTATTGCTATTCAAAATACTGTTGAGATCGCTGCCCAACTTCAATGTTGGTAAAAACCATGCCTGCTGTTGCAACGATGACACATAAGCGTTATGAATAAACGCTGCTTTTAGGGCGGAGTATTTAAATTGATAGGTTATGGCATTTTTAAAGCGTAAGGTATTGCGGTGTAATTGCTGAGCATTTAAATGGATGTGTTGGGGATTTTCAAATTGCCCTCCTTGGTCCCCCTCTTCTTGAAATAAGTGATACGCTAAACCTTCATTCAAGAAAGTTACTGTAGACTTCAAGTCAAATTGAGAACCCCTATGGGTTTGAAATCTAAAATCACCACCTAAGGCCCCACTAAACATTGTCTTTTCAACCTCACGGTTACTGCGATACCCATTTTCAAAACCAACAGTAAATCTATCCACCCCAAACGCTTGTGTATTCTTAGAAGCACTGTAATTAAATGCGCTATGAAGCTCAAAATCATACGATACCTTTATCCGATTTTTTAAACTGGCAGCGAAAAAACGATGTTGTTCCGAATTACGGCTTCTGCGAAGTAAGCCTTCAGGATTATTAAATCGATGAGGACTAAAACTACGCAGACTTCCATCTGCCAGTGTTACACCTTGCGCATTACTAAAACTTATGGGTGTAGCCCATGTGTTTAGTAGTATATTATTTTGAAATCCGTTTAAGTTAGGCTGTTGGTTATCGCTTTGGTCTAGTCTTACAAAAGCATCCCAAGACAGATCATCATGCCCCTTACTATTTTTAAAACCTAATAAGAGGTTAGTAACCGTACTTGTTTCAATATTATAAAGATCTTTTAGAGAGCGTTTTGTGAGGTCAACATTAAAAACAGAGGCTTCATCGCTCAGGTTAAAAAAAAGCGTATTACTTTGCTGTATGCCTGTTTTAAAAATGGTATTATCATAGGCTTCTGCAGCCTTAGCATCTCCTCTCGTAACTAACTGTCCATTGGTATCGAAATCGTAATCTGTACCATCAAACGCTAATAGGTTTAATTGTGGTCCATAAGAAAACACCGTTCCTGTTTCTGGTCCCTCTGCACTTAACACCCCATTACGAGATTGACCTTGACTATAAGTATTTTGAAGTCTCGGTAAATTCCGCTCTTTTACAAATTGAAACCCTGTTCTTGTTTTTAATCCAACTTCAAAATAAACATTTGGTTTAAAATGAGTAAGCGTTACACCAGTGCTGTCTGCCTCTATATCTTTGATAGTGTTGTATGAAAAATATCCTAATTTGTCCCTATTATAGGTCTGTTTTTGCTGCGCTGAAGCAGACAGGCTAAAACTATCCTTTTTTATCTGTTTTAATGCTGCCAAATATGCAGCACTTTTAATAGGTAATACAGGTTTTTTTTCTACAATTAAGATGTTCTCATTTTTACCAAATAACTCTGAGGTAACTTTAACCTCTCTAGTATCAAATCCTATATAACTAAATACAAGCGTATCGCCTAAGGCACAAGAGATTTCATATTCACCATCAAAATTTGTTACAGTACCTTTAGCAGTGCCCTTCACTAAAACATTTACACCAGGGAGTGGTATACCATCTTTGCCTCTTAATACCCCAGAGACTTTATCTTGTTGTGCCCATACTGGTATTGAAAGTAGAAGGCTTATAGCAATACATAATGTTTGAAGTAATTTTGTTTTCATAGGATTTGGTGTTAGTATACCTCAAACCTAGATCTAAAAACTTCAACTTAAAACCTATAATACGTGAATAGGGCGTTTCAATGCGTGAAGTCGCATTTTTAATGTTGAACTCATCTTGACTTTTTCTATTTCCTAAAAAATGGCTGAAATTCACCC
>CAZLTR010000153.1:0-8900 GCA_964562415.1 uncultured Hyunsoonleella sp.
AAACGGCTAAGCGCCACTGCTATAACGATTATTTTTATGAAATTATAGAAGAGGAACAAGAACGCATTCAAAAGAAATTAAAATTAGATAAGAAACGCAGCAAGCAAAAAATATCTAAAAAGAAGAAGAAGTCTAAAAAGAAATAATGGTATAGACTTCTTAGAGCATAATTTATGGACGTCGTTCGTTAAGATTAACCAAAGCTTTTTAGCAAGACATGAGCTTGTAAGTAGTTTTTGTTTTTTCTAAAATCGATTTTTTTGTCAAAATGTAAATTTATGATTTCTCCATATTTAGTGCGTTGCTCTAAATGGTGAATTAATTTTAAAAGATTATTGTAGTTCCCTTCAATAGTAAATTGGTAGGTTTTTATAGTGATGTCCTTTTTTGCAATAATATGGGGTTTGGTGAAATTAACGACTTTTAGTTGGTTGGTGTTAGAAAATGAGGTTAGCGTTTCCAATAGGTTGTTCTGTATGGAATTTCCACTTATTTGGTATTTATTTAAAATTGAATCGTAATAGATTTGTTTTTGTTTTACTATAGAAAGTTGTTTTGGCGTATTTTTAAACAAGGCTTCTTCTTGTAATAACTTGTCGTAATTGGTTTTAAGCTGAAGTGTTTTGGCTATAGCCAGTTTGTAACACAGCAATAGCAGTATAGCGAAGCCAGAAACCAATATGATATTTTTACGCTTGCTAGTCATGATTTACATATAATTTTAAGCTAAAATCCGATTTCTTTTTGGAAGCGTCACTGTATCCAAAAACTTCAACATGATTTACCCAAGTTATAGTTTCTAAGGTATTTATCCATTTAGAAAAGGCATCACTATCGTTTGATACCCCCGAAATAATAATGCTATTTTGATCTAAGACTATAGGCTTTTCTTTTTTTATACGTGTTTGTAAAGGTTGGTAATTTATTTCAGAAAGCAATAGCGTAGATGGCATACTGTGCACAATTGTATTGACATAAAATGAACTTTTTGAAGCATTGTTTTTTAAAATATCTTCAGTAAGTTTTTGAGATTTTTCCACCTGTTCTTTAAGAAGGATAATATCTTGTTTCGCTTTTTTGTTAAGTTGCGCAGTGTCTTCTAAGGTTTTAACGTTTTCAAAATAAAAATTGAAAAACAAGAAATTGCCAAGCAATACTACTAGTATGAATATAAGGCCTCCTTTTAGAAATGTATTGTAAAAACGTGTGTTTTTAAAAGAGCTTAAAAGGTTTTCGCTAGCATTACTAGTATTTGTAAGGTGTATAGGCGTGCCTAAGATAGGACTTAGCGCTCCAGAAAATGACAAAATGTAATTTGAGCCTATCTCAATACCATTAATATTATAGCTGTGATTTACAAGCGATTCGGTGGTGTTAATTTCGGATATTTGATGGTTTAAAATACTAATTTTTGCATTAGAGGTATAAAGGTCATTGTTTTCAAGATACGCTGTAACACCCGCAGCAGGCAAGTTGCCTAAGTAAAAATTGACAACTCGAAATTTAAGAACAGTATATTCTTGTAGAATAGAATCCACAAAAGATTTTCTGCAAATAGAGATGGTATACGAGGACGTTCCTTTTATTATGTTGTAATAGAAGTCCTCAGTATTTATGTTTGGAAACGCCGTATTTATAAGTGATGTACCGTCGTTTTGTTCGGTTTCTACATGTATAGATTTGGTAAGCACGTTGTCGTTATTTATAATAACAACAATTGGCCAATTGGTTTTTAAGGTGCTTAAAGCGGTCTCTAGGTTTGGAGAGGTTGCATCAGATACCTTTAGTACTTCTTTCTTCGTTTGCTTTAAAACAGTAGTATAAAAGTGAGACGTATCCCCTTTAGAGCAGTGTTCTATGGCGCAAAAGCGATTTCCATAGGTGATATATGTTTTTAAAAACGCTAGCATTAATAGATAATTGTAGGTTTTATAAATACAGTTAGTTTTGCTTTACTGGCCTCTCGTCTTCTTGAGCTAAACAGCCATTTTAAGAGGGGAATACGAGATAAAATAGGGATTCCAGTGCCCGAATTATTACGGCGTTGTTCCTCTAAGCCACCTAAAACAACAATGTCTTGATCCTGTACACGTATAATCGAGCTAAATTCTCGAGAACTAATATCTGGTGGAGCATTTTCTTCTATACGATCACCAAAACTGGATTGAATTACAAAAACATCTAAGGTCACTTGACCATCTCCAGAGACCAGAGGTTTTATGGTAAGACCTAATTCGGCATCGATAGGTGCAAAATTGGTAATTTCAGAGCTTTGAGGGTTGTCGGAGCCAAAAACATTACGTTGCGTAATGGCGTAGTAGGAGGTTTCTCCATTGGAGAAGGTGGCCCGGTGTCCATTTAGTGTGGAAAGTCGAGGTGTAGACCTAATTTTTAAGTTGCCATTAGACTCCATAGCTCTAACAGTGGCAAAAAAGTTGGGAACAACTTTACCAAGATTTAATTGATCAAAACCATCAAAACCATTGATGACGCGATTAATGGTGTTGGCACCTAACGTGAGGTCTGTGGCTGAAAAAATTTGACCTCCAGTGCTAACAGGTTCGTCCCCAATACCCCATGTAATGCCTGTTTCTACAGTGTTGTTTCTGCTCACCTCCACAAACATAACTTCAATTAAAACGACAGGCACTGTTTTGTCTATGGATGTAATAAACGTTTTTAAGCGTTCAATCTTAGAGCTTATACCAGTAACGTATAAACTGTTTAATTCTGTGTCGACTACAATGTTTAAGTCTTGAGCAAGTTCTGCAGGGATAATTTCATCTATGGTTTGCGAGCTACCTCCACCCGAAGCACCAGAGTTTTGTAAACCTCCTCTATTGAAACTATTGTTGCTTTGTTGTCTGTTAAAATTAGAGTTTGTGTTTAAGTTGTTAGAATTCAGTGAGTTTTGGTTGATTCCCCCAGAATTGAAAGAAGGATTAAAGCTATTGAAAGAATTATTTCGCAATCCTCCGCCTACGGTTCTGTTTCTAGACCCCCCACCTTCTGGACCAGAAAGTAATTCTACCGAGCGATGCATTAAAGGTATGATTTCTACTTTGCGTACACTAAGTTGGTCTTCGGTACCAAAAAAGTAAATACTGCCTTCTTTTTTAAAGGTAAAGTTGCTCGAACTGTTAGCTGCTGTTAGCGTATTTTGGTTTTGAGTTCTATTTTGATTAAAGCGGTTGGAGTTCGAAGACGCCTCATTGTCAGTAGCCCTATTCGTTGCTAGAGGCTGTACGTTGCTTGTAGAAACCTCAAACATTTTCGTCAAAAGCATATCAAACGTAATGGATTTTGCTTTAAAGGTTACCATACCTGCATTTTCTAAAGGAGTTGCTGTAAAAATATCCAGATCCAAATCGGTAGCAATGTTTTCTATAATAGAAGCTATAGGTGTTTTGTTGAAATTTACACGAAGGTGTTGGGTTTCGGAATCTAAAATGGTATATATTTCGGTGTCTTTACGGCGTCTCCTTCTAGTGTTAGCGTCTTTAGGTGTAGCATCGTCCTCAAATAAATAAAACCCATTTTCAGTTTTTTCTACATAGAGTCTATTGGATAACGCTAGGGTTTCCATAGCGGTTTCAAAAGGCATATCTTTTATGTAGGCGGTTAGTTTTTTGCTTTGTAAATTAGGGGTGTAGACTAAATTTTTGGCACTTTCGTCCATAATACGTTTAAAAACATCATAGAGCGGATCATTTTGCGCGTCAATTGAAATGGTATTTGTGTTAGGCGCATAGTTAACAGCAACTGTTCTTACTTCTGGAGTTTTTAGAGGTGGAGTGTATTTTTTAATCGCAAGGATGTCCCCCGTAAAATCAATAGTTAGATCATATTCCTTACATAAAAAAACCAGCAAGTCTGCCACCTTAACGTTAGAAAAACTGTTATTAGATATGCTAATGTTATTTAGGGTATTGTCAACACTAATATTAACATGGTGGGCGTTAGAGATGCCTAAAATAAAGTTAGGTAAAGTAATATTGCTTACGCTAATATCTATTTTAGCTTGTTCTGCCAAACCTTCGTGCGTTACAGAGAGGACCTCTAGTTTATTTCTTATACGCTCTATACGTTGGTCAACTTGCGCAATAAGTACAAGTGGTAATAGATACAATAGTGTTAACACTAGTTTTTTCATAGTCGTATTTTGATAAGCTTAATCAATTAATAAAGCATAAACTTCATCTACAGAAGTAATTCCTTTTTGAATTAAGTGAATAGCGTTTGTTTTTAATGTTGAAATATTTTCTTGAGCAATGTAACTGTCAATTTCAAGTTCGTTACGTTTTATATGTGGTACTAAAGTTTTGGTAATAGGGACAATTTCGTAAATGGCTTTTCGGCCCATATAACCTGTGTAATAGCATTTAGGACAGCCTACAGCGGTAAAGTGTTTGGTTAGTGTTTTGGGAATATTAAAATGTTCGGGAAAAATACCTGCCGTAACAGGGGCTTCTGTTTTGCAATCTGGACAAAGTTTTCTAACCAAACGTTGGGCAATACTTACGTTAAGCGTGCTTGCTATTAAAAAGGCAGGTATGCCCATGTCTATTAATCGCGATATGGTGGCCCATGCAGAATTCGTGTGAATGGTAGACAATACCAAGTGCCCAGTTAGTGCCGCGCGAATGGCCATATTTGCGGTTTTCACATCTCTTATTTCACCAACCATTATAATATCGGGATCCTGTCTTAAAAATGTACGTAGCGCACTAGAAAAGTCAAGTCCAATACTTTCTTTTAGTTGTACTTGATTAATACCTTCTAAGGTGTATTCTATAGGGTCTTCAATGGTTAGAATGTTAGTGTTTTGATCGTTAAGTAATTTTAATGTTGCATATAGAGTGGTTGTTTTACCAGAACCTGTGGGGCCAGAAATTAGAATGATACCATTCGGTTTTTTTACGGCTTCTTTGTAAAGGTTTAGTTCTTTGGTAGTGAACCCCAAATCAGACAAATCGATATGATTGGCATCTTTACTTAGTAAACGCAATACTATTTTTTCGCCATGTAAGGTTGGTAAGCTAGATACTCTAATATCAAACTCTCCCGATACTGTTTTAACAGTGATACGTCCGTCTTGAGGTAAACGCTTTTCGGAGATGTCCAAACCTGCTTTTATCTTAAGTTTATTAACAATTACAGGGTACTCAGAAAGGGCGATAATAAAGTGTTCCTTTAACTTTCCGTCTAAGCGGAAACGCACACGGCACTTGTGCTCGTAAGGTTCAAAATGAATATCACTGCTACCAATATCTTTAGCAGATAGCAAAATATTTTCCAGAAAATCATTAGTGAAATGTAGGGTTTTAGAAGCTGTTTGCTTTCTAAAATTCGTCGAGAGGTATAGGTTGATGTTTTCTATAGAATCTGTCTCAAACACGATGGCTTTCCCAAAGATAACAGACAGCTCCTTTTTTAAATTACTAGAGGGTGTTGCTGTTTTAAAGACAATAGTGTCGCTTTCGGCAGCAATTGGGATGACTTTATAGTGGTAGGCCTGCTCGCTACTTATAAGCTGTAAGAGTGGCGTAGGTAAGCTATACGTGTGTTGCTCCATCGTTTAAAGGGTGTAAAGATTAATTGAAACTTTAGACCATTGTATACTATAGATTATGGTGTAATATAAACTCATATAGCCTGCTAGAGGTACCGAAATTGGTGTTTTTTGATGCCTTGAGCCTATTAGGTGCACAACCAAAGCAAATATAAGGGCACTTAAAAAAATAATTATAAACGAAACTGTTGGAAAAGATACGGTTAGTGCTAAAAATAAGAGGATGTCTCCTAATCCTAGAGTTTGTAAAAGGTGAAGCCTCATCTTTAGTTTTGTATATACAGCTATAACGGCAAGTAAAATTAGAATAAAGCTTACATTAAAAACTGTAGTCGTAATAAAAAGTTCAGGGACTGTATTCAAATAATAAAGCCCACCTGTGCATAAGGCAACTAAGGGCAGTAAAAACCAATAAATTTCACGTTCCTTAGTGTCTTGGTAAAAGATATAGCCAAATACAAGCAGTACGAGTATTTTAAGAAACAGGATCAATCTTTAACAATTTGTTTGGGAGTACCAGACTCGTTAATTTCCCATACGTTAAAAATACCATCACCATCAAAGTCTGTTATTGCTGTAGCTCTGGCTTTAAAAGTATTGTTGTCTGCAGCCAACAGTTCGTAGGTGTAATTACTTGTCCCATTTTCGTTAACGGTTTTTGGAGCTTCAAAATCAATTTCATTAAAGTCTAAAGCGTATTTGGAATACATGTAACGGTAAGTACTTTGGGAATTGTATATGAATTTTAACTGTGTTTGCGCTTCTACACTTTTGGTCTTAGCAATTAAAGGCATTAAATTAGGTAAAGCAAGCAGTAATAAAATACCAATGATTACTAATACTATAAGGACTTCCTGAAGGTTGTACGCAGGTAATTTTTTCATTTTTAATTACAATTAAAATGTGTGACAATATAGGTATCTAAAATATAAATTACTCTAAAAAAACCTTATAAAAACTAAGGTTTAACCTTATTATTACCAAATTTTAAGATGATTTTATATAAACCCATGCCGTTTTGCAGCAGCGATTAAGGTTTTGTCGTCTCTTCCCGTTAGGCTAAAGGTGTCTCTTAAAAGTCTTTTTCTGCGCTCTAAACCAGCGATAGACATGGGAATAACCTTAGGCAAATCTTTCATTTTAGTGCCTATAGACAGTTCGTGTAGCAATTGGCGGTCTATTTTATCGATAGACAAGTTTACAGATATTTTTTGGCGCAATACTTTTAAAACGGTTCTACTGTAGTAGGGGGCCTCGTCTAATACTGCTTCTACAGCTTTAGAGATGTGCTCTAGTGAAATATCACTCTTAATGAGAAAACCTTCTGGATTTAGGTTATTGAGAATATTATTCACACGAATATGATCGTTAAAAGCAGTAACTACTATTATTTTAGTTTTGGGGAATAGTGTTCTTATAAGCTCTCCAATGTCTTCTCCAGATCCTGCTTTACAAGCATCTGAAGCGGGTAGGCCAATATCTAAAATAACAATATGATATGCTGTATTGAGCTTCTGCTTTTTTATATGTTGTACGGCTTCATCGCAAGAACTGGCCTGGTCTACAATGGATTTGGTGTAATTTAAATTTTTATTATGCTGTAATGCATTTTTATAAACATCGAGCATTACAGGGTGATCATCGATAGCGAGTACTTTGAGAGCGTTGGTCATTTCTTTAACAAATTATATTACTTATGCTGCCTTTTTTGGCTTACAATAATGATATTAATTAGTCGTATTTTGCGGAAATTTTAGATAACTAAGTTATGAATTTACGCTTGTATTTTTTTAAAAATTAACAAATAAAAAGGGTTTTACCTTAGTTTGTGCTAAGGTTTTTCCTGAAGCAAAATCCCTTAAAGGAGTTAATTATTTATAAGTCAATTAGTTGTGTTTTTTTTGAAACCTTACAAAACTGTAAGGTTAAATTCGACATAAAAAAAAATAAACTTAGTAAATTTGGAGTGTAATATCTTTCGTTTTTATATCAAATGATAGGTATGGTGTTTTCCTAAAACGTTACAGAAAATTATAAAATAAATTTAATATACTCATAATGAAAACAGGTCTATTTTTTGCATTATTTAGCACACTAAGTCTATTTAACGCCTATGCACAAATCGATTACACTTCAAATAATTCGAATAAATTAACTGTAGATTGGACAGCTAAAAAATTAAATACTTATGGATTAGAAGTGACAGGAGATCATTATAATTTTTCTAAAGTTACAATTGATTTATACAGTCAAAAATTTTATTCTTGGGAAGGAGATCAAACTGTACGAATAGATGGAGGAGAGCATGGTCTTATGGAGCTTTCTAATCACTCAGCGAGGAAAACATTGTTTTTACATAGTCATGATAACTATCATAAAGGAGGTGCAGTAGGTGTAAAACGTGGAGATATTGATAGTGGATTTCCTGTTTCCATGGCAGCAGGTCCCAATGGTAATTCTTTTAACTTAGATAAATTTACATCAAATGGTACTTTTGCAGATGGCGCAAAATTAATTAGTACCATATTCGCAGGAGATACAGAAGCGATGACGGGATTACAGCTTAACACGTCTAACTCGGCGGTTGTTATAGGAAACTGGTTGGGTTATGAACGTAATAAAGGCTATGGTTTAATTAATAAGTTTAAGACAAAGTTCGAGAACGATTTGTATGTGACAAATGGAGGTAGTATAGGTATAGGTACCAATGCGCCTCAAAGTAAACTTCATTTGAAAAGGGGAGGGTCATCAGGAACACCACATTATTTTTCGGCGTTAACGGTTGAAGATTCTAACAATTCAATGATATCCATTTTAACACCAAATGATAAAGTTGCTTATTTTGGTTTTTCAGATAATGATGATAATTATGTTGGTGGTATGCAGTACGAGCATGCAACTGATCGATTAATTTTCAGAGCTAATAATCGAGCGAATGATTTAACAATAGCAAGCAATGGTAATGTAGGTATTGGTAGCAGTACCCCCGACTCCAAACTTACCGTAGCAGGCAAAGTCCATGCCCGAGAGGTAAAGGTAGCGGTAAATGCTGGAGCCGATTTTGTATTTGCAGACGGATATAAGTTGCCAAAATTAGAGCAGCTTGAGCAATTTGTAAAGACCAACAAACACTTGCCAGAAATAGCCTCGGAAAAAGAAATGCAACAAAACGGATTACTTTTAGCAGAGATGAATATTAAATTGCTACAAAAAGTTGAGGAATTAACATTGTACACCATTCAACAAGAAAAAAAGCTTACAGTACAAGAGAAGCAACTCAAAGTGCAACAAGAAGTAAATGCCAAATTAGAAGCCCGTTTATTAAAAA
>CAZLTR010000154.1:0-322 GCA_964562415.1 uncultured Hyunsoonleella sp.
AACACTAGAGATTGCCGAGATATCTCGTTCATTAAAAGCCTTAGCTAAAGAATTGAATGTACCTGTTATTGCGCTGTCTCAGCTGTCGCGTGCGGTAGAAACTAGGGGAGGAAGTAAAAGACCTCTGCTTTCAGATTTACGTGAATCTGGAGCCATAGAGCAAGATGCCGATATTGTAAGTTTTATATATAGACCCGAATATTATAAGATCGACGAGTGGGATGACGAAGAACGTTCTCCAACAGAAGGACAAGGCGAGTTTATTATCGCTAAGCACAGGAATGGAGGTTTAGAAAATATACGTTTAAAATTTGTGGGGCAT
>CAZLTR010000154.1:332-8780 GCA_964562415.1 uncultured Hyunsoonleella sp.
AGATGATTTTGATTCGCCTTTCGAATTTCATAGAAAAATGAATGCAGCAGCTAGTGAAGATACTTTTAAGGCAGATAATTTTACCGCTAGTCCAGATCAAGCTTTTGGAAGCGCATTTAATGACGACGACGACGACGTGCCTTTTTAACAAAGGATTAATCTATTAGCTTTTATTTTTTCTTTATCTTTCAATTTATGAAAAAGCTCGTATTAAGTCTTGTGTTATTTTTTTTAGTGCAGCACAGTTATGCTTCATACATCTTGTTACCAATGGATGTGGAAACTCAAAAAAATCATTTAAAAGCCTATGGAATTACCTATTGGACTTTAAAAAAACAATTAAAAGTAAAATGGCTTTTAAATTATAGAGGAGGAGCATTTTTACTGCCAGATACAGAAGCAATACAACAAGAATGCCAAATTAGAGGTGTGTCTTTTGAGGTGGTGTCTAATGATAAGGCTGCTGCAATTTTGGAAGAAATTGCGAGTCCTAGTCAGAATATGGAAGCCGTAGTTTTAGAAAAAGCACCAAAAATAGCAGTCTATACTCCAAAAGGCAAATTACCATGGGATGACGCCGTAACAATGGTATTGAAATATGCAGAAATTCCATATGAAACCGTTTATGATGAAGAGGTGCTAAGTGATAGCCTTTTGTTGTTCGATTGGTTGCACTTGCATCATGAGGATTTTACGGGGCAATACGGGAAGTTTTATAGCATGTATAGGGCTGCTTCTTGGTATATAGAAGAGAAGCAACAGGCCGAAAAATTGGCATTAAATTTAGGTTACGACAAGGTGTCGCAAGAGAAATTAGCTGTGGCCTTAAAAATAAGAGATTATGTAATAGGAGGCGGCTTTATGTTTGCGATGTGTAGTGCCACCGATAGTTTTGATATTGCACTTTCTGCCGAAGGCGTCGATATTTGCGAGCCCATGTTCGATGGAGATGGAAGTGCCCCCTCATACCAAAATAAAATCGATTATAGTAAAACTTTTGCCTTTACCGATTTTATTTTAGAACGTAGTCCTATTGTTTACGAGTTTTCCTCTGTAGACACCACAAGAAAGCGTGCAATATCTAAAACAACAGATTATTTCTCGCTTATGGAGTTTTCAGCAAAATGGGATCCTATTCCAACAATGTTATGTCAAAACCATACCGCGTTAGTGAAGGGCTTTATGGGACAAACAACAGCATTTACAAGAAAAGAGATTAAATCTAATGTCCTTGTGTTGGGAGAGAATAAGGCTAATGGAGAAGCAAAGTACATTCACGGCATTAAAGGAAAAGGGTTCTTTACATTTTATGGCGGGCATGATCCAGAGGATTATCAACATCGAGTAGGAGATCCTAAAACAGAGTTAGATTTGCATCCTACATCTCCAGGCTACCGCTTAATTTTAAACAATGTATTATTTCCTGCTGCAAAAAAGAAGAAGCAAAAAACATAAATAACGTGAGTGTCTTCGATATTAAAAATAAGCAGAAAAGTAGCATTACGTTAGTTTATTGCTTTAGAGCCTTATTAAAACAAATTTGAAATTCTTTTTTTTGAATTCTAGATTCTATAATAGATTACCCTTCGTTTATTGACTGCACTTTTGTATTACAGATGCTATAGGGATAGGAGTTGAAAACCCGATTAAAACGATGTTTTAAAGAAGGAATGCTGCAATCTACGTTAAATGGTGCTTTGTTTTTAGGAATTTGACTTATAAAATCGTCTTGTTTTTTTCTTTAGCAGCAATAAGTCTTTCAAGTATAGATTCTACACCAAAAGCATTATTGCTTTTTGTAGAAAAACGTGCGGCCGCTTTAACCGTAGGGTGTGCATTTTCCATGGCATAACTAAAATAAGCATTTTGTAGCATTTCTAAATCATTGTTATAATCACCAAACGCAAGGGTTTCTTCGGGAGTGATATGGTATTGATTTTGAATGAGACGTACAGCTTCTCCTTTATTGGCAATGGGTTCTGATATGTCTACCCAGTGTGTGGCAGAGAGTTTTACCAAAAAGTCTTGCTCTAAATGTTTAACATGGGGATAAACATGCGTTTCAGAACTTTCTTCGTGATAAAGCGCAACTTTATAAATAGGGGCTGTTATAGCCTCTACAGAAGGAGTAACTTCATAATTAGAGTAATACTCTGAAAGTAGTTTTTTTAAGGATGCCGATGTGCTTATAACATAAGCTTTGTCTCTAGTGCAAAACACAGGGTGTGTGTTTGGAATCGTATTGGTAATCGTTGTAATTTTTGAAAGGTGCTGTTGTTGTATAGGATTAGAAAGTAGCGTTTTTTCGTTTTTTACAGCTAAACCACCATTTTCTGCAACTATAATAATATCGTCTTTGATGTCTTGAAACTTATCAATAATACTGTAATACGGTCTGCCACTAGCGGCGACAAAAATAATACCATGCGCTTTCATTTTTTTAAATAATTTTAAAAAAAGGGCGCTTATTTCATGTTTAGAATTGAGTAATGTACCGTCCATATCGGACACCACTAATTTGACTTGGGATAGATGCATACGGATAAATATTAAATGTAAATTTAACCGTTATTTTATACAAAAAGATTAAAAATTTAAAATATCTGTTACTTTTTTTATGAAATCATTTAATTATTTGATTGTCAACATTTTATAATTTGTTTTTTGATTGTATTTTAGACCAGAAAGTTAGAAATGAAAAGAAGATATTTAACTTTGGCACGCTGTTTGAAATATCCTTAAGCGAAGACATATTATTAGAGATTTTAGAAATGAAAAAAAGTGACTCTAACCTCCTAAAGCGTGTCAAACAAAATAGATATCTACAATTAAAATAGTATTAACAACTCAAATCTAAAAAAAACCATGACATATACATTAACATGACAATTAATAATCATAATATCGACAAATCAATAGTTTTTGTAAGAATTATAGTTTTAGTTGGACGTAAAGCGTTGTAAAGCAAAAAAATAATTTACTTTTACAAAATAATTTTAAACAAATTTATAACCCCATTTTGGCTAAGAAACAGATGAAATGAAAAAAAAATCGACAAAACGCTTGTTTTTTACGATATATTACATAAATTAGCCAAGTGAATTAAAATATAAAACAATGAAATCAAAATTACTCTCTCTTTGTTTCCTATTCATATTAGTATCAGGAATTGGATATGCTCAAAAGAATAAGCCTAAAAGTATTATAGATACTAATGTAGGAATACGTAAGTACCATAATAAAGAAGAACTAGATGATATGGCTAAAGGCCTATTGTTAGGACTGTACATAGAACGTATAGAGAAATTAATAAAATTAATGCCTTACATTGCTTTTGCAACGAAGCCAGGTATTACAATGACGACTCTAGGGATCCCAGATAATGGTGATAATAGAAAAGCTTTAGATAATCAATACGAAGCGACAGCAGAGTTTTTGACAGTGAACTCAGATTTTCAAAGACGACTGTTACCGTACTCTGATACGGATGATTTAGTGTCTGCTATATTATTTTATGAGGAGATCATAAAATCACTTCACGAATACGGAAAATTCCATTGATGGAGTGATTTCATACGGCCACATTGTGCGCAAACATTATATCTTAATTCTTACAGTTAAACACATGGAAGTGCTATAAAGGACTACATGAAGATTAACACATTTAAAAATTGCAGAAAATATAAATTAAAGGGATGAAGTGCATTTTATCGAGTAGAATCGATGAAATGCATGATAAAAAGTGTGTTTTGTCGAAATATTTCGTATTTCGTGGAATAATAACCTATTTTTGATTAAATTATGAATAATTAAATATATCCCTTAATTCAATACATTATGAAAAAATTAGCTTTAATACTCGTAACTCTTTTCTTATCAGGAGTTCAGGTTGTGTCCGCACAACAGGAAAAGGGCATCATGGGAAAAATAAACTGGTTAAACAACTGGACTGAATTCCAATCTAACAAAGTAGATTATGGAGAGCCTACTCAAATTTTAGCAGGTAACATCACTGAGGATATTACTTTAACTAAAGGGGAGGTATATTTATTGTCAGGTAGTGTTTTTGTAACAAATGGCGCTACACTTACAATAGAACCTGGTGCAGTTATACTAGGAGATTTTGAAACGAATGGGTCTTTAACAATTTCTAGAGGTTCTAAAATTGCAGCGGAAGGATTTAAAACAGACCCTATTATATTTACTTCTAATCGAAGCGTTAAACGTGCTGGCGATTGGGGAGGAATTATCATATTAGGGGATGCTCCTATTAATAGGTATGGATCTGGTTCTATAGCAACACACTTTCCTTATTTAAGTGGTTCCGATTATCAGAACACAAATTATGGTGGTGAAAATGTTGAAGGAAGTTCTGGGTCGTTAAAATATGTTAGAATAGAATATGCAGGTAAACGTATATCTCAAGATTTATATTTTAATGGTTTGCTTTTGGCAAGTGTTGGCGCAGGAACTGTAGTAGATCATGTTATGGTGAGTAATTCTGGAGACGATGCATTTTTAGTATGGGGTGGAAATATAGCTTTAGAAAATTTAGTGTCTTTTCGTTGTAAAGGATCTGATTTTAAATTTAGCTACGGTACACACTCTTCAATAAGTAATTCTTTAGCAATTCGTTCGCCATACACATCAAATGGAAATGGTTCGAGATGTTTAGAAGTAGTGTTGTCTCAAGAAGCTAAAGATTTTGATTATACGAAAACAAAAACAGCAATTGAAGCTCAAAACCTTACCTTCCTTAACGATAGTGATGATTTGGAAGCAGCAATTAGTATGAATTTAATTCATGAAGCTATTTATGTAGGAGATGGTGCTAAATTAAAAATGTCTAAAACTGTAATTTCAGGATTTAACCCAGCAGTAGTTTTAGATAAAGAAATTATCGTAAATCAGGAAAGTTTAGAAAGAATAGCGTTAACAGAAATGTATTTTAACAATTGTAATGGAAATATTTTTGTTGAAGATAATGCAAATAATGATGATCTAGAAAACTGGTATGGCAATAGAGGTTTCTTTAACGTGTATGCGAAAAGTAGTAATAAAGAAACATTTATAGCATCTGATAATTATAAGAAACCTGATTTTAGATTAAGAATTAATAAAATTATTGCAACTACTAATACAGGAGCAACTAGTCCTGTAAAACCTTAATATGTATTTGATGTCTTCATTACCAGTTGATTTCTTATATATATTGTAAATAAAAAAAATAGTGTTGTGCGGTTTATAAATGGTATAGTCTTATTTAGACTAATATAAATTCGCAAAAACAACACAAACTTAACAGTTGTTTCGACAACATTAAAATTATAGTTTTTATTGATTTAAAATTAGAATCATAATCATAATGTATTGTAAATTGTTGCCATAATAATCCCCAAATTTATTATGGCAACAATATAAAATATAGGCATTACAGTTATAGAAGTATTACATAAATGAACAATCCTACATGAGAAATTTTACTATTATTTATTTTATTTTAGCCTTTTTTTCTCTACCTAGTGTTGTGGATGCTCAGGAAACACTTTCTATTTTTAGGTTAGGATTTATTAATGCCTGTGCTAGCGATAATTTTAACACTTATAATGTTGAAGTAGGATTTGAGGGTGCTTTTTCAGATTCCAACCGTTTTTTATTAGAGTTGTCAGATGCTACAGGAAGTTTCTCTAATGCAGAAACCGTATTTATATCAGAACCTGGAAGCATTACTTCATCGCCTGCTACTTTAACATTTCAATTGCCTGAAGACACCTCTGGTGAGAATTATAAAGTTCGTGTGAAATCAACTTCACCAGCTATAACAAGTGGAAGTTCTCGTGAGTTCCCCGCATACTTTAGGGTTCAAAATACCCCATTTACAATAAATGATTTAGAGCAAAATGCTGTATTTTGTTCTGGCGGGAGTTACTTGTTAACTATAGATAATCCAGGTACTCCACCTAATATTTCACCATTACAGTTCCCAAATTTAACCTACCGCTGGTTTAGAGAAACCAGTCCAACCACATCTGTTTTTATAAGCGAAGGAAATAGTTTGTCTGTTTCTGAAGAAGGTACGTATTTTGCCGAAACAAACTATGGTTCTTGTAGTGAAACATCCGATTCATTTTCAAACAGAGTTACAGTAACAGAGGTTGCCTCTGGTGCTAACCTGGCAAGCATTAGTTCTAGTTTAGGTAACCCCTACTGTGCTGCAGATGGACCTACAACTTTAAGTACAACAGAAGGTGAAAGTTTCCAATGGTTTAAAGATGGTAATCGTATTGATGGTGCTACTAATAGAGAGCTACAAGTTAACGAATCAGGAACTTTTTCTGTAAGCATTGAATTGTCTGGTTGTTCGGCTTCAGCTTCGATTGATTTGGTTAATACAAGTTTCACGGCTCAAGTAGACGTTGATACAGAAAATCCTGTGTCATTAGGCGCAGACGATACTTTAATTGTTACAGTAACCGATGATGCGATTAGTGCAGAGTACCAATGGTTGTTAAATGATACTGTAATACCAGAGGCTTTAACCTCTAGTTTCCAAGTTTCAGAAGGCGGGCAATATACAGTTATTATTACAGAGACAGTAGATTGTGTCGCATCACAAACGTTTACATTTACAGTAACAGAACCGTTTCCAAACGTACCCGTAATTCCAAATTTTGTAACCCCAAATGGTGATGCAAACCATCAAAATTGGGTCATACCAAGAGACTTTGTAAGTGGTACGAACACAAGGATAATGATAATAAGTACACAAGGAGAGGTGGTTTTAGATACAGAAAATTATCAAAACACATGGCCTACAGATCAAAATGATCTTCCTAATATAACCTCAGTTTATTATTATATAATTAAAAAGCAGGACCAAAGTCCCATAAAGGGCTCTATTACGGTTGTGAAGTAAAATGAATAAATACCTACTTTATATGTTTCTGATTTTCTGTACCATAGAACAGTACCACTCTCAAGAAGGGAGTGCTAGTACTGCTTTGGCACTACCAGTTAGAAACTCATTCAAATTTAACAGATATGTTGTAAATCCAACATTTAGTCTTGTTAGAGAAAGTAATAAATATATTACGCTAACCAATAAAAGACAATGGTTACAATTTGATGATGCACCTCAAACCAATTTGTTTAGTTATTCAGGTCGTTTTTCAGAGAAAATAGGAGCAGGTATAGGAGTATTTCAGCAAAATTTTGGAATTTTGACAACCTTTGGAGGGGTATTAAATTTTGCTTACAACGCAAGCATAAGTCGAGAAAATAATTTAACATTTGGACTTAATTTAGGGGCTTATCAAAGTGGTATAGATCAAGGAAAAGTTGTGTTTAATAGCCCAACAGCTTCCGACCCTTTTCTATCTAATGTACCTTCAAATTTTTTATTAACACTTCACCCTGGTATCAATTACGGTACAGAATTTTGGGATATAGGACTATCAGTTAATAATTTAATTGCATACAGCTTAACTGATGCTCAAATTTTAGAGGAAAATCCAGAACAAAGCATACAAGGGCATTTGATATACACAGGGTATATGGATGCTAGAGGATTTTTTGATGAAAGTAAATTTACAGGTTTAGTTCGTGCAGAATTAAAGCAGAACCAAACTGTTTTTTCAGGCTTAGCGATGCTTACCGTGCCTAAAGGGATTTGGGCGCAAGCAAGTTATAATACATTGTATGGCATTTCGGCGGGTATTGGTTTGAATGTAGCTTTGGGGGTTGCCTTAGAATATAACTATGAACAGTCGGTAGGCAATTTTTCTGAATTTGGCAGTTCTCATGAAATTACTATAGCATATAGATTTGAAAAGAAATACCGCTATAACTATGGTGATGATGATCAAGAAGAATCCGTTTTTGCAGCAAAGCCTAAAAAGACGAAAGCCAATAGCATTTCAGAGTCAGACCGACAAATCATGGCCGAACGTCGCTCTAGAATAGAGGAAGAACGTAAAGCAAATGCAGAAGCCAAACAAGCACAACGAAAAGAAGAGCTAAGGTTACAGGCACAAGCTGCCCAAGAACGTATAGAAGCTGCTAGAAGACGTAGAGAAGCATTTAAACAGAAAACAGAAGAAAATAGATTAGCAGCAGTTAAAGCAGCGCAAGCTAAAAGAGAGGCAGAGGCTAAAGCTAGAGCAGAAGCTGCAAAGCAAAAAACAGAAGAGGTTAAAGAATTAGCGGACGGAAAAGCAGCAGAAGCGGCACGTCAAGAAGAAGCAAATAGATTAGCAGCAGTTAAAGCTGCACAAGCGAAACGCGCAGCAGAAGCTAAGGCAAAAGCCGAAGCTGAAGCAGCTCGATTAGCAGAAGAGAAACGTAAGGCAGCTGAAGTAGAGGCAGCACGTCAAGAAGAAGCAAATAGATTAGCGGCAGTTAAAGCTGCACAAGCGAAACGCGCAGCAGAAGCTAAGGCAAAAGCCGAAG
>CAZLTR010000155.1:0-8548 GCA_964562415.1 uncultured Hyunsoonleella sp.
CAGGAGATCAATTAACTGTAACAGGTGGATTTAGCGGTTTAGAAGGAGATTTTGATGCTTCGATAGCAGGTGGTTCTCATTTACATATTGCCGATGCAGCAAATAATGGAGAGGTTACTATCGTATTAAATGCTACTGTCGCATCAGATTTAAGAAGTGGTGTTTACAATGCGGTTGATAATACCTTTACAATCGACGCGCTACAAAGAGCAGCTTTATTAGAAGGAAGTATTTATGTAAATATCCATACTACAGCTCATGCTTCTGGAGAACTAAGAGGACAGGTGTTAAGAGATGATAATGCATTCCCTACAGCAGCTACGATTGAAAGCCCAGAAAATGACACCACTATAGTTATTAGTAGTGAAGATGAAACACCTATTGAGGTGACATGGACAGCAGCGACCGATCGTAATGATGATCTTTTAGTATACACGTTCCAATTGGCTACAGATGCTACATTCGAAACTTTATTGGTAAATGATAAAGTAGGAACAGCATTGCGTTTTGTTACAGATAACGCGAGTGTGAGTGCCTTATTGGAAAATGCAGGTATTGCCAATGGTGATACTGTAGCATTATACCATAGAGTATTAGCTTCCGATGGTAGTGTGTTTACGCCAAGCGAGGCGTTTACGATTAGGTTAACACGTGATACGACGTTAAATGTAAATACTTTCGATGCGGCCACTACATTTAGTGTGTTCCCTAACCCTGCTAGCGATGTGCTAACGATTAATTCTAATAGCAACTCACAAAATGTAAACATCCAATTGATTGATATTACAGGAAAGCAATTGTATGCCAAGACATTGAATATGAGTAATACTGCAGAGCGTGTTAATATATCAGCATTAGAGCAAGGCGTTTATCTGTTAAGTATTAACGATATGGATAGCGGTAAGATCATAACTAAACGAATTGTAAAAAAATAATGATATAAACGTAGTTTTTGTTGTGGTAAAGGGGGTGTCTTAATGTGCGAGATGCCCCCTTTTTAATGCTTTAGGAGTAATACCATTGGTATAAAATCGATAGGAGCGATTACACCCAAATGAGTCATTAGAAATTCTCATGACGATCTTCCAATGCATAATCTGGGTTAAAAAGCAGATTTAATGTTACGCTCAAGCCATCTCCATCGCGATAAAGGTTGAGGTGTTTTATTTTTTTAGTAAGTTCGTTTTTTATTAAGGTTTAAGCCTTTTTTAAGGCAATAGCGTATTACAATATTAACCGTTACCGAAGATGCAATGAAAAGAATGCTTATTATAGGGTATGTGTGGCCAGAACCTAAGAGCTCTGCTGCTGGGAGTAGAATGTTACAATTAATTCGCATTTTTAAAGCAGAAGGTTACACCATTACATTTGCAAGTTCTTGCGCAAAAACAGATAATGCCTATCCTTTAGAAACACTTGGTGTTTCCCAGGAGACCATTGTTTTAAACGATGTAAGTTTTGATGACTTTATCAAAGCATTACAGCCTAATATTGTTATGTTCGACCGCTTTATGATGGAAGAACAATACGGTTGGCGTGTTGCAGCACATTGTCCTAATGCTTTAAGGGTATTAGATACCGAAGATTTACACTTTTTACGTAAAGCCAGACAACAAGCCTTTAAAGCCAATGCGCCTATTGATATTTATTTAAAAGGGGATTTGGCAAAACGTGAAATAGCCAGTATATACCGCTCCGATATCAGTTTGATTATTTCTACGTATGAGATGCATTTGCTTAAAACAGATTTTGCAGTGCCTGCGTCGTTATTGCATTATTTGCCGTTTCTTATAAAACCGCAACCAACACCTAAACCTTTACCTGTGTACGAAGCAAGGACTCATTTCGTATTTATTGGTAATTTTTTACACGCGCCTAATTATGATGCGGTACTGTACTTAAAGCAAACCATATGGCCGCTTATTAAATTGCAATTGCCTAAAGCCGAATTGCATATTTATGGGGCTTATACGCCACAAAAAGCGCTGCAGTTACACAATACCAAGCAGGGGTTTTTAGTAAAAGGGTTTGCAGAAGACGTGAATACAGTCATGCAACAGGCTAGAGTATGTTTAGTACCTGTACGTTTTGGAGCAGGTTTAAAGGGAAAATTGGTAGATGCCATGCTAAACGGGACCCCTTTTGTAACCACATCGGTTGGAGCAGAGGGTCTTAACAATCCAGTAAACCTTTGTGGTGTCGTAGCTAATGATCCAGAAGCTTTTGCGAAAGCAGCAGTAAATTTGTATACAGATGCTGTGTTTTGGGAAGAAAAGTATCTTAAGATGCCCCATGCCATTACCAATTATTTAGATGCTAAACAGCATGTGCTCATTTTTAATAATTTAATACGGGAAACCTTAAAGCATCTAGAGCTTAAACGAGATAATAATTTTATAGGGCAATTGTTACAGCACCATACTTTGCAAAGCACAAAATATTTGAGCAAATGGATAGAAGAAAAAAATAAACAGCACTAAAAGGAACTAATTTTAAGGCTTTAATATCACTTCGACAAACTGAGCGCTGCATCTATTTGAAGTAAAGCTAGATCGAATACTTTAACGGTATTAGAAATTTTAGGGTGTAAAATAGACAATTCCGTACAAGCAATTACCACATGAGATGTTTTAGAATAGGTTTGAATTAAGGCATCATACGTAGCAATATCAGTTTTGGTTTCTTGGGCAGCGTAAACCCTTTGGCGTAAGGTATCTATAAATGTAAGTGCTTTGGGTTGAGGTGTGTGTACTGTAATACCTATAGGCGCTAAATAAGACCGAATGTAGGCAGAGTTCATTGTGTACGCCGATCCAAAAAGCGTCACTGCCGTAATGCCTTCTGCTGTTAATCGTTCAACGAGTAATTTTAGTGGATGAATGATAGGGACTTGTAATTGACCTCTATCATAAGTTTCGTGTAAGGTAATGTTAGGAATGAGTACGCTGCGAGTAGGAAGTGTAAAACAGGCGTCTAAATGTGTTTTTAACGCGGGAATGAGCGTATCGAACTGCTGCGGTAAAAACGGGTTTAACGTGTTAAAATCAACATTAAGAAGAATACAGGGAAAGGTATGGTACTCCCCATGCAACGCATTGTATTTGGCGTTAAGTGTTTCCAAATAAAACAAGGTACTTTGACTGCCTAAACCTAAAAGCGCGATATGTGTGTGTGCCAGACTCAACCCTACACTTTTTCTAAAATATAATCTGCAAAATAAGTATTGCGATCTGTTAGTTTGTCTAAGACAACCAAAGGCGTATCTTTAATAATGGCATGTAAAATACTATCGTTATACTTTCTTGAAATTTCGGTATGGATACGTTCGTCTTTCTTAAAATGAAAGGTTTTATTTAGTGTTTTAATATGGACATCTTGGGCTTTATTACTCTTTAAATAACTTTTGGCAATACCTTCTGCTTCGGTGTATTCAGGATCGTGTGTAAAGGCTTCTAAATCGAAATTGGCATCGAGTTCGTTATTAATACGCTGTAAGATGTTGAGATTAAATTGACGGGTAATACCTTGAGCATCGTTGTAGGCGGGAAGTACAAGCGCTTCAGATTTAATGAGGTCTACTCCTAAAACGATCTTGTCTTTAGGGTTGATGGAAGCACTTAGTTTCTCCATAAAATAAGCCGCTTCATTATCTTTAAGGTTCCCAATATTAGAGCCTAAAAATAAAATGACTTTAGGTTTTGTAGACGACTTAATGGTTTCTAAAACATTAAAATAATCTCCTTCTTTGGCCTGTACTTTCACTTCGGGCAGCTCTACAGCCAATTGACGCTCTAAGTGGGTTAAGGCATTTTTAGAAATATCAATAGGAGTATAGGTGTATTGGTATTGCTGCGCAGAAAGTACTTTTAGTAAAGCCTTGGTTTTTGTACCGTCTCCAGCACCTAGTTCAATAAGATCGAAATCTGTAGTTTGATTTAAGTTAAGCTTGGTAATTAAATCCTGCGTTTTGTTTTTAAAAATATCATACTCCGCGCGGGTTAAATAATACTCTGGCATGTTCATGATTTTCACAAACAAGGCATCGCCTATTTTATCATAAAAATATTTAGAAGCTAAAAATTTAGAGGCTGCTGATAACCCTGTATTAACATCGTTTTTAAACGTTTCATTGATAACCTGTATTGCATTTTCCAATATAATTGTATTTTATTTCGCCAATCGAATTCCAGAAAATTGCCATTGCGTTTCAGCTGGAAAAAAATTGCGATAAGTTATTCTACTATGATTTTTAGAGGTTGCCGTAGACGCTCCCCTAAGTACCATTTGATTCATCATAAATTTGCCATTATATTCTCCTACAGCACCCTTGGCAATTTTAAATTTAGGATAAGGAAGGTAGGCAGAGTTGGTCCATTCCCAGCGTTGGCCCCATTGCAGTTGAGGTGCGGCGGCTTCCCATTCAAACTCTGTGGGGAGACGGCACCCTGCCCAAGCTGCATAAGCCGAAGCTTCAAAAAATGAAATATGCGCTAAAGGCGCATTAGGGTTTATGGCTTTTAAGCCAGAAAGTGTATAATGTTGCCAAGCCCCGTTAACATGTTTCCAATACAAAGGCTGTGTAATATGTTCTGTTTTTAGCCAACTCCAACCCGCATCTAACCAATAATGTGCTGTACTGTAGCCACCAGCTTCAATAAAACGGATGTAGTCTCCATAAGTGACTAAGTGTTTAGAAATGCTATAGGGTTCTATATACACACGATGCGATTGTAATTCATTATCAAAGCAAAAGTGTTCGCCTTTATGGCCTATATTATAAATGCCTTCGGGTAATGTTAACCATCCAGAAGCTGTATTAGAGGTATTGGTATAGTCTTTATTGGAAAGCTTGGGGTAGATAGGATTGAGCGAAAAGGTATATTTTAAGTCCGTTATGAGTAATTCTTGATGCTGTTGTTCATGATGGATGCCCAAAATAATTAAATCGCAAATAGCTTGAGACGGGTTTGTACCTAAAAGCGAGGTCATATGCGCATCTACATGTTTGCGATAGGCATAGACTTCTTTTACAGATGGGCGTGTAATTAAACCTCTGTTATGGCGTTCGATACGTTCGCCTAAACTATTGTAATAACTGTTGAACAGATAAGAAAACGCAGCATTATATGCGCTGTAATTTTTAACGTATGCTTTAAGCAACATTTCTTCAAAAAACCATGTGGTATGCGCGATATGCCATTTAGGCGGACTCGCAAACGAAGCCGACTGCGGGGTGTAGTCTTCAAGCTCTAAGGGATCACAGAGGAATTCGGTATATGCTCTTGTTTTTAGATATTGCTCTAGTAATGTCATGTAATTTCAAATATACTAATGATTTTTTTAGATTGCTCAAGACCTTAACATAACATTAAGCAGAATGTTTTGTTTTACGACAATCATGTAATGGAATTTAGGGTTAGAAGGCATGCTGTTGTAATAGCTCGCAAAGCTCAGCAACACCTGCCGTGGCTGTTTTTTCAATAACAGTTAAACGTGCGGAAGGGGGGATAGAGGGCTTGGGGTCTATAAAATAAATAGGGGCTCGGGCTGGGGCATAATTTAAAAGACCAGCAGCAGGATACACCTGCATAGAAGTACCTATAATTACTAATATATCTGCCGTTTCGCAAATTGATATGGCAGTATCAATCATGGGGACATCTTCTCCAAACCAAACAATATGAGGGCGCAATTGATGGCCAGCTTCACAAAGGTCTCCTAGTACAAGATCTTTAGACCATGCTTCTACATTTGCACTATTTTTGGTACTTCTTACCTTTAATAATTCGCCATGCAAATGGGTCACATTAGAGCTTCCAGCACGTTCGTGCAAATCGTCTACATTTTGGGTGATAATACTTATTTTAAAATTAGCTTCTAAGGCGGCTAAATCCAGATGCGCTTGGTTAGGCATAACTTCTAATAACTGGCGTCGTCTTTGGTTGTAAAATTCTAAAACCAACTCGGGTTGTTTAGAAAACCCTTGCGGTGTGGCTACTTCCATGACATCATGACCCTCCCACAATCCGTCGGCATCTCTAAATGTATTAATACCACTTTCTGCGCTCATACCTGCGCCTGTAAGTACTACAATATGTTTTTTCATGTTCTAAATATACTAAACAATTTATAAGTAAAGGCTCGTAAAAGTTTAGTACTTTTAAGCGCCATGAATACAGCATTATTAGAACATTTAGAATCGTATTTAACACCTGCAAGACGCGAGAAGTTTCAACGGGTATTAGCGCAACGAACTAAGCATTTTACAGTAGCTACAGAAGACGTTTATCAATTGCATAATACAAGTGCGGTGATACGAAGTTGTGATGTATTTGGAATACAGGAAGTGAGTATTGTAGAGGAGCAAAATACCAAACGTATTGATAGAGAAATTGCTATGGGCGCCCAAAAATGGGTAGATTTAAACCGCTACCATTCTGTGAAGTCTTGTATAAGTGATTTAAAACAAAAGGGCTATCAAATTGTGGCGACAACACCGCATAGAAACGATTGTAATTTGCAAGATTTTGACATTACTAAAAAGGCATGTTTTTTCTTTGGAAGAGAAACAGAAGGCTTGTCTCAAGAGGTTTTAGAAGCAGCCGATAGTTATTTAAAGATTCCTATGGTAGGTTTTACAGAAAGTTTAAATATATCGGTGTCTGCTGCGATTATTTTGCAGCATGTTACCAATGTATTACGGCAAAGCGATTTACCTTGGCAACTTACAGAAGCAGAACAATTTTACAAACGATTAGACTGGTGTAAAAAGACCATTAAAAGTTATGATGAGATTGTAACGCGTTTTTTAGAAACCTATAAGCCCTAAATTCTATTTTTACGATTGTTGCTTAGTATTTTGTATTCTTCATAGCAGGCACTTATGGCATCTAAGATCTGTAAGTCATTTGCCGTTTGTACAAAGCCTTTAGAATAATTGCATTGGGTTACCATTTCATCTAAATCTACACGTTCTACATTAAGAAGAGCGGTGAGCATTTCCCTATCAAAACGAGAAGCCAAAAGATTTCTAATCTCATCGTCTTCCTTCATTTTTCTAAGTTTTCTAAGCTCTGCATGTCTTTTACTAAAAGTGCGATGCAAAAAATCTGCTGGATTAAATACAGAGCCAATAACCTTGGTTAACCCCGATTTTTTCCCTGCTTCATATCCAGAACTTAATCCAGATATTTGATATCTAAAATTGTTATTAACGATAGGTACTTGTTTAATATCTACCTCTAAATACCCTGTAAGTTTAAGTTGATTTACAACAACCTCTTCTAAAGCAAGGGCTAATTCGGTAAGTTCTATTTGAGAATTGCCATATTTTAACCAGTCATTAGTAACCCGTACTTTAATCGATTTAAATCCTAAATACGATAAGTGTAGTGTATCATTGACACTTGCCGTTATCTCAAATTTACCTTTAGAGTTGGTGGTCGTACCTACAACTTGATTTAAGTTTACGATATTAACGCTTTCTAAGGCAATACCGTTAGCAGCATTGGTGATTGTCCCTAATACACTAGTAGGGGCTTGAGCTAAAGCTATCATGCCAAATAAAAGAAAACCAACTACTGCTAAATAACGTTTCATAAAATGATACAAATAGATTTTATATAAAAATACTAAACAAAACAGTAACAGGTTGGCGTTACTGCTTTATTTTGATTTAAATTTAACAAAAAGTATACCTAGATTACAACTAACGCGAAGCAAAAATATACTGTTTAAAATTAACGTCTTGAACGTCTAGGTCTGGAGCTTGCAAATTCACTAGAATTAGAACGTCTAGGTTTCGAATTAGTATCGCTTCTACGTTTTTTATGCCCTCCAGAAGCTGTATTGCCGCTTCTATCGTCACGACGTTTTTTACCTCTTCCTCTTTCTCTTCGACCACCACCGCCATGTCCGCGATTTTCAGAAACCTCAACATTAACAAAGCGTCCATTATGTTTAAAGTCGGTAAAGAACGCTAATACTTTCTCTTTTAATTCATTTTCTGTGTTAAAGAACGAAAAACTGTCTTTAACCTCTACTTTAAAGACATCGTCACGACCTAACTCTAAAATTTCTTTTAAGAAATCTTTTAAATTCATCCAGTCGTATCCATCTTTTTTACCAACGTTTATAAAGTAGCGCGTAGATTTAGAATTGCGTTCTCCAGAACGACTGTCATCGAAAGACGCAGAGATATTTAAATCTGAAGCTTTCTGGTAGTAATTGTAAAAGCGTGAAAATTCTACAGAAAAGAATTTTTTAATTAATTCGTCTTTGCTAGTATCTTCAAAAAGCGCATTGATATCTCCTAAATAAGTATCAATTTCGCTGCTAACCTCAGTAGCATGTACTTTTTTTGCAGAAGACATTAATTGTACTTCACAAATTTCCATACCATTGGGGACATCTTTCTTTTCAAACGCTTTTTTAATGATGCGTTCAATACTTTTTATTTTACGAACTTCGCTTTTAGAAACAATAACCATAGACACCCCTGTTTTACCAGCACGACCAGTTCTACCAGAACGGTGTGTATAGGTTTCAA
>CAZLTR010000156.1:0-7025 GCA_964562415.1 uncultured Hyunsoonleella sp.
ATTATTACATCACTTCATATCACCCTTTTGATAAGGCAGGTGCTTACTTAATTCAAGATTGGATTTGTCAAATTGGTGTTACCAAAATAGATGGCTGTTTTTTTAATGTTATGGGATTGCCTGTAAATCTTGTTTACAAAACGTTAAACACTATGGTTACTGCTATTTAAGTTTGTATTTTAGAGTAGAAATACATATCTAATGAAACCCATCACCTTTAACACGTATACAAGAGCTGTTCTCTTGTTAAGCGTTTTGCTATGCTGTGCCTGTCAATACAACAAAACCGATAAAGCAGATGCTTTACTCGCTATAAACAGCTCTAATGCAGCAAAACAAACACCAGCACCTTTATCTAAAACCTTCAAACAGTATTGGTATGCTGGAAAAGCAGAATTAACCTCTTATAAATTAGAGCAGGCACGTTACGGCGAAATACGTGAAGGCCATGCGGTACTCATTTATGTGACCGAAGATTTTCTTCCAGACGTACAGGTTAAAGCCGATCGCCAAAACAGTTCTAATATTCCTGTTTTAAAACTCAATAGTACCAAAAAGTTCAATACAGGTATTTACCCCTACTCCATTATGCAAAGTACTTTTTATCCCGTATCTAATCAACAACATGCTTTAAAAGTATCAAGTTCTATGCAAGAGTGGTGCGGTCATGTATATGCACAACTCAATAATAGAGCAATGTTTGAAATTAAAGCCCATTCTTATTTTGAAGGCGAAGCCGACCAATCGTACCAAATTGATAAAGCAATTTTAGAAAACGAGTTATGGGTACAATTGCGCATAGACCCTAGCGCCTTGCCCACAGGCAACATTTCATGTATTCCTGCTTTTGAATATACAAGACTAAAACATAAACCCATAAAAGCTTATGCAGCCAAAGCTACACTAACCGCAAACACCTATCGTTTAGACTATCCAGAACTAAACCGATCTTTACAACTTACATTTAATCCCGAGTTCCCGTTTGAAATTACCAGTTGGGAAGAAACCTTTGTAAGCGGATTAGAAAAATTGACCACGAAAGCAACCCAACTTAAAACGATAAGATCGCCTTATTGGCAAAAAAATAGAAATATAAACCAAGTCCTTAGAGATAGTCTCTTGTTAAACTAAATTGTTAAAAATTTGCGTGTATATTTGTTAGTATTATAGATGCTAATGTTATGATGACACATTTTTTTAACACGCATAGAGATGAATTAATAGCCACAGCGGTTTTAATTATAGTTCTATTAGGGATCAACATTATTACCACCCTTTTAGTCAAAAAAATAGGCACGCGAAGCAATATAAATGAAGCTAGAATTAGCCTTATTTGTCGTTATGTTAGTGTAAGTTTATTTTTAATTGGTCTCTTAATTGAGGGAAGCATCCTCGGTGCTAAGTTTGAAGATATTGCAGTTATTTTTTCGTCTGTCTTTGCTATTTTAGGCATTGCCCTATTTGCAGTCTGGTCTATTTTAAGCAATGTCACTTCTGGTATTATCATGTTTTTTAATTTCCCATACAAGATTGGTGATAAAATAGAAATTCATGATAAAGATTTTCCCATTAAAGCAATTATTGAGGACATAAGAGCATTTCATTTACATTTAAAATTAGAAAATGGTGATTTTGTAACTTACCCTAATAACCTAATGCTTCAAAAGGCAGTTACACTTGTTGAAAAAGATGCATTTGAAAGTGATTCAGACGATGGTAAAGACGCGATTTAAAACGATTAAAAAAAATAAGGCTGCAGCTAAGCAGTTAGGACAAGTACCTGGTAGTGTTATCTATACAGGGGTTAATCCAAAAGAAAATTTATATGTAGAAATTTTTGATTACAACAAAGCGTATTGCGATGCTTTAGAGCTTGATAATATTGAAGAAAGTTTTAAATATAAACTTACAGACTCTATTACATGGATTAACATAAATGGCCTTAACCATGTGGATCAAATAGAAAAATTAGGAGCGCATTACCAACTGCATCCTCTTGTTTTAGAAGATATTGTAAATACATCGCAACGTCCTAAAATAGATGAATATGACAACTATTTATTTGTTGTACTAAAAATGCTGTATTATGATAGCTCTGGAACCATAGTATCTGAACAAGTAAGTTTTGTTTTAGGAGAAAATTATGTACTAAGCTTCCAGGAAGCCGAGGGAGATGTTTTTGATATTGTTAGGGAACGCATTCAAAAGGCTAAAGGTAGAATACGAGACATGAAATCGGATTACTTACTTTACACGCTTATAGATGCCATCGTAGACCATTATTTTAATGTTGTTGAAGTTTTAGGGGAGAAAATCGAAACTTTAGAATCTCAAATTTTCGATGGCGCGGTCGATGAAAACACAAGCAGGCAAATTCAAAACTTAAAACGAGAATTGCTTCGTGTGCGCCGTTTCATATTCCCGATTAAAGACATGATCAATCGTATTGAAAAAAATGAAAGCCTACTCATACAAAAGAAAATAATTACATACTACAAAGATATTTACGATCATCTCATTCAAGTTTCAGAGAACATTGATATCTATCGAGAAATGATTTGGAGTTTAATGGATATGTACATGACTAGCATTAGTAATAAAATGAATGAGGTCATGAAAGTACTCACCATAATGGCCTCTATATTTATCCCTCTAACATTTATTGCTGGTGTATATGGTATGAACTTCCAACACATGCCAGAACTTCAATCTCCTTATGGTTACTATATCGTTTGGGTGGTTATGTTACTTATTTTTATTGGGATGATTTACTACTTTAAACATAAAAAATGGCTATAAAGCCTTAGCCTATTTTCCTTTTAATTGATAAATTAAAATGCACTAGTTACTACTAAATACAAAACGCTAAAGGTACTCTTAAAAGTGTTTTTCAAACAGTTTTCATATTTATATTCAACTTTAAATCCTATAGTATAAAAGCACATTAAAAACGGGTATTTATACGGTTTTCTCTGTATTAAATTGGTTTCTTGAATCATTTATAACGAGAAATGCAACATATCTTTAAGAATTGCATCATTTGTAGTAAAGCAATTATCTTTCATTATATAACTTGCCCGTAGAATTTTATAAGTCCTAAGTAATTGCACAATTTATGAACTGCTAAATTCTAGAAACTATGAAAAAAACACACCCAATTCTATTACACATTTTCCTGTGTCTAACAGTTATAAATTATAGTGTTATGCTTTGCTATGAAGCACTAGCCCCATACTTAAAGCAGGATCATTTTAACTTAAGTCACTACAGTAAAACAACTTACAAATTGTCAAAACATTTATTTTTAAAGAACAGTTTTACAACAATTGTTTTAAAAAAGAAACGTTTTCCCCAAACGTAGTACAATATTAAATTGTATGTATAAAGAAGCTTATAAATGCCTAACGGCCTTCTTCTTATTCGCTTCGCTTTTTTGTTTTAATGAAAAGTATACCATTGTCACAAGGGTTGGCAAGTTCTATTGAACAAAAGTTACAAGCCAAACAAGATGCTTTATGCATGGAGTGCATCATACAATAATCTAAATTAGAAGCGGAACGAAAAATAATTGATGCTGAAGGCTTAACCGAAGAAATTATAAAGTTAAGATGTATAGAAGCCTTTAATAAAGGCTCTAAATGTGATAACAGTAAAGTTATTATAACCGATGGTAAAACACCTTTGTTAATCAATGAATAAGCACCCGTAGCTTTAAACAAAAAATCCCGCCATAGGCGGGATAAAAATTGGAATATTTTATTAATTAACACTACATAATAATTGTCTTTCCAATTTATTGAACACAGATTTTTATTTCGTACCGTTGATAAACTTTGGCTTAATCACTAACATTAACCAAGCCCAGTTTTGAATATCTTTTGTGTCAGGTAAATCTGCCACATCACTTGGCTCGAAGAAGTGAGAGTACCCTCCAACTAACTTAAATTGTTTGAATTTTTTAGCTAAAACTAAATCTATTTCTGTTCCTAGGTCTTTACTTTCAAAAGCATCAAAATCTGAGTGCTCTGTAAAATAGTGTCCTGCTACGGTTACTGCTACTCCAGAAATTTTAGTCTTATAAGAGATTTGTAAATCTTTTAAACCACCAGCATTACCGTGGTTCCCTACATAAAATCTATCGATTAAACCATTAAATGCGTGGTTTGTACCGTATAATGGGAAGAATGCAGCAGATTCGCTGTTTCTACCAGAAATCACCTCATAAGTTACCCCAAACCAATTATTTTCATTGGCTTTATAACCTGCAGCTAAACTTGCTAAAAAGGCACCTTCTACATCTACACCACCTAAACGCTCACCCTCTTGGATAAATAAGTTAGAGGTTAATTTTAAGTTCCCTAATTTATAATCCATATGCAAACCAGCTGTAATTAAAGAAGACTTATTAGCAGGATCTGCAGCATCTACATTTATTGCAGCAGTTGCATCTTGAAACGTATTTACCAATCCTAATACAGAGATATTAAAACCACCATATGCTTTGTTAGCTCTTAAAAAGCCCATGTCTCTGTATGTAAACAAATTAGATGAATTAAACACCTCATCGGTAGTTGTATTTAAAGATCCACCTATATCTAAGCTATAGCCGTCTTTTCTGTATTTATAAATCGCTGCATCGTGCGTTCTAGCTTGTTGCGCCCATCCTAGACCACCTAAAATCCTTTGGTCATCGTAAGATAATGGCAAACGTCCAACTTTTAAACTTGAATTTTCTCCAAGTTTTAAATCTGCCCAAGCTTCTTGTACTCTAAAATTTCCATTGCCTGGTATTGAAATTTGAGGTCTATCCCCATAAGCAAATACTTCTTGAAAACTTGTAAATACCGTGTAAGTATCTGTGATGTATTTGGCTTTAATTGCTGCTCTTACAGTAGTTCTTATAAAACCTTCATCTGCATTAGTAGCTGTCTGTGCAGGAAACGAGCCTCCTGTAAAATTACCGCCATTACCAAAGTACTCCGAACGTGGTCTAAACTCACCCTCTAATGTAAATTGTGCTTGCGAAAATTGAACTGCGAATAGTGCCATTAAGGCTAACATTACGTATTGCTTTCTCATGTTCTCTTGTTTTTAAGTTTAATTTTTGTTGTTTATTTTCTGATTAATTTTTGTGAATATAAGGGCATTTAATAGTTGAGAGTATGATACTTCTCATATTCTGTGACGGTAAAAAATAGTATTAAAATAAGTTCTTAAAAAAGAACGAATTAGTGTTCTAAAAAATCGATTAGATGCTTGCGATACTTGTAATAATCGTCATGTTCTAAAACCGACTTTCTTGTTCTTGGCCTTTGAAAATCGATATCTAAAACATCACCTATCTTAGCTTTAGGACCACTCGTCATCATAACAACACGGTCTGCTAAAAATATAGCTTCATCTACATCGTGCGTAATCATAACCGCTGTGATTTTTTCTTTGTTCCAAATTTCAATAAGAATATCTTGTAATTCGCCTCGTGTTAACGAATCTAACATCCCAAAAGGTTCGTCTAACAATAGCACTTTAGGCTTTATGGCAAATGCTCTTGCAATTCCTACACGTTGCTGCATCCCTTGAGATAATTCAGAAGCGCGCTTGTTAAATGCATCTTCTAGACCTACTTTTTGAAGATAATATTTTGCAATATCGTTACGCTGGCTTTTGGTTGCATGAGGAAATACTTGATTTACGCCCAACATAACATTTTGCAAAGCGGTCATCCAAGGCATTAAACTAGGGGCTTGAAAAATAACTCCTCGGTCTGGGCCTGGCCCTTTTATATTTTTTCCTAATACAGAAATGCTACCACCAGAAATTTCATTCAAACCTGCTATCATAGATAACATTGTGGTTTTTCCACAACCTGAATGTCCTATAATAGTAACGAATTCTTCTTTTCGGATTTGAAGATTTAAATCTTCCAGAACCACATAATCACCTTTAGGCGTTGGATAAACTTTTTTTAAATTTTTTAAATCCAACATCACATCCTTAGAAGGGAAAGTATCTGTTTTTATAAAACTTGGTGTATCTTTTATTATAGTACTCATAGCGCTCTTTATTTAAATTGGTTCACGAAATCTTTTGGGCTTAACTCAGGAAGACTATATGCTTCTTTGGCCTGAGATTTACGCTCGTTTCCTATATCCATTAAATACTCGATAATGGCATTTCTTGTTTCCTTAAAGTTGGCATTATCATTCATTTCTGTTTTGTCACGAGGACGTTCAATATCAATTTTAAACTCTGGTCCTAAAGTTGCATTAGGTCCTGGACGCAAAGGAATAATACGATCTGCCATATAAATCCCTTCATCTACATCGTTAGTAATTAATAAAGCGGTACGCTTATCTTTGCCCCATATATTTAAAATCTCATCCTGTAAATTCCCTCGTGTTAAGGCATCTAATGCTCCTAAGGGTTCGTCCATGATAATCATTTCAGGCTTCATCGCTAAAGCTCTGGCTACAGCCACACGCTGGCGCATTCCTCCAGAAAGCTCTTTAGGTCTTTTGTTAATGGCATGTGTTAAGCTTACCATTTCTACATACTGCTCTACAATGCCATTTAACTCTGCTTTGCTTTTCTTAGGAAACACCTCTTTAACAGCCATATAAATATTTTGTGCCACGGTTAACCAAGGTAAAAGCGAATAATTTTGAAAAATAACGCCTCTTTCATGGCTTGTGCCTTGCACAGGTTGTCCCTTAAACAATACCTCGCCTTTTGTAGGTTCTAGCAAGCCATTGATAAGGTTTACTAATGTTGTTTTTCCACTTCCAGTAAATCCTACTATTGCTACGAATTCACCTTCTTCTATTTTTAAGTTTATGTTAGATAGTACCTCTGTGGCATTATCACCTTGTCCATAAGTCTTATGTATGTTATTTAATTCTAAGTATGCCATTTTTCTTTGGGTTTAAGCGTTTATTCGTTTAACAGTTTAATCTTAATTCTGATTGAACGATTTCAAACAAATCAACAGTTCAACATTATTATATAGCATCTGTTTTATCAAAAGA
>CAZLTR010000156.1:7035-8480 GCA_964562415.1 uncultured Hyunsoonleella sp.
ACATAAGGCGGTCTAACAAGAAACCTATAATACCAATTACAAACATGGCTACAATGATTTTTGCATTAGAATCGTTAGCACCATTTTGGAATTCCTCCCATACAAACAATCCTAACCCTGGACTTTGTGCTAATAATTCGATAGCAATTAATACCATCCATGCTACAGATAATGTAATCTTTAAACCTGTAAAAATTAAAGGTAAAGACGATGGCAATACGACTTTAAATATTTTTTGAAAAGAACCTAACTTTAAAACCTTAGCTACATTTATATAATCTTTATCTACCGAAGATACTCCCATTGCTGTATTGACTAAAGTAGCCCACATAGAACATAATCCTACACTAATAAATGATATCGTAAAAGAACTATCCTCGTTAGAATCAATTAATAAAGTTTTAACAATCATGAATACCAATAAGTACCATACTACTGGAGATACAGGCTTAAAAATTTGAATAAACCAGTTGAATGAACTTTTTAACGTTGGGCTTAAACCTATAAATATTCCAAGGGGTACCGCTATTAAAAGCGCCAATAAAAACCCTGCAAATACTGTTTTTAGACTTCTAAAAATTTGATCTACAAATGAAGGCCGTCCTGTATAAGTAATTGGTTCTTTTCCAGCAGCAACACGTTTTTCGTTTAATGCTGCTGTTTTCTCTGCAAAAGCAATTTTATCTGCTCTTATGATGTTATGGTCTTTTAACAGAGATTTATAAGAGCCCCATACTTGTGCTGGAGAAGGTAATGTATTAGGCTGGCAGCTAGAATCTCCCGAAGCAATGCATGCACGCAATGCTTCGGCAGCCTCTGGCCCTTGATCGTTTAATGCTTTTTCAATTTTAAATTCGGCTTCTGTATTGTAAAGCGACTTCGCACCCAAATGCCACAGACCAATAAATAATAGAATTGATGCTATTGGTACAACCACTTTACGTAAGAAGCTCACATAATCTTCTTTTCCTAACTTACCCGTAAATAAGTCTTTAAATGTGCTCAAAAATCCTAACCCCATGAATTTGGTTACTTTTCCTAATGTTATACTTTGTTTCATCTTTTGTATTATTTAGTGTTCTGTATGCTTCTGTGTTCTGTACTTAAATTAAAATCTATTGTATGGCTTTATCTTTATTTCCTATTTTAAAGCTATTGATGTATCCTATTGGATCTTTGGCATCATAAGTAGTACCATCTATAAAGTCTGCTGTAGCAGGCTTGTATCCGTCTGTTGTAGGGATATCTCCTGCTGGAATATTTCCCTCTTCAACTAAAAGTTGAGCTGCCTTTGTCCATATATCTGGTCTATAAATATCTTTAATCGTATTTGGATACCAATCTGCTGGTTTCGCCTCAGGAATTTGTCCCCATCTTCTCATTTGTGTTAAAAACCAAATACCATCAGAATAGAACGGGTACGTTGCATTGTATTTGTAGAATAC
>CAZLTR010000157.1:0-8391 GCA_964562415.1 uncultured Hyunsoonleella sp.
GCAAATGCTTTAGAAGCAGAATTGAAGGCCTCTGGTGTTAATGCCAAGGGCTATCAAAGCAATGCTGCAAGTTTCGAAGAATCGCAACAATTGGCTGCAGATGTGCTTAAAGACTTTGGAAGTATCGATATTTTAGTAAACAATGCTGGGATCACTAAGGACAACCTTTTAATGCGTATTAGTGAAGATGATTTTGATAAAGTTATTGAAGTGAATTTAAAGTCTGTGTTTAATATGACTAAAGCAGTACAACGTACTATGCTTAAACAGCGTAAAGGGTCTATCATTAATATGAGTTCTGTAGTTGGTGTAAAAGGGAATGCAGGTCAAACTAATTATGCGGCATCGAAAGCAGGTATTATTGGCTTTTCTAAATCGGTAGCTTTAGAATTAGGCTCTAGAAATATTAGAAGTAATGTCATTGCACCTGGTTTTATAGAAACTGAAATGACCGCAAAATTAGATGAAGAGATCGTAAAAGGTTGGCGTGCCGGAATTCCTTTAAAACGCGGTGGTTCTCCAGAAGATGTAGCTAATGCTTGTGTGTTCTTAGCAAGTGATTTGAGTGCTTATGTTACTGGACAAACATTAAATGTTGATGGTGGTATGTTAACCTAAAACAATACATGCAAACACAAATAGTATTATATATTATTTTATCTGGAATTATAGCGCTACTTGTAGCGCTTTTTCAGTATGTATATAAAGCAAAACACCTCTCTAAACTCAATATTGTATTTACAATTCTAAGATTTGTATCTCTTTTTGCTTTATTGTTGCTTTTGATTAATCCTAAATTTGATAAAACACAGGTATTTACAGAAAAGCCAACTTTGGTTATAGCGGTAGATAATTCAAATTCTATAGCACATTTAAAACAAGATAAAGTGGCATTGAATTTAGCAGCATCATTACAATCCAATGCAGCACTAAAAGATAAATTCAATATTGAAACTGTTGCTTTTGATGCAGCGGTAACCAGTTTAGATACTTTAACTTTTAAAGCTAAAGAAACGAATATAAATCAAACCTTGACGGAAATTTCTGAAGTATATAACGCCCAAATTGCACCTATTGTTTTAATCACAGATGGGAATCAATCTTATGGGAATGATTATGCCGTACCTAACCAAGCCTATACACAACCCGTATATCCAATTATATTAGGAGATACGATTACCTATACCGATTTAAGCATTCGGCAACTTAACGTTAATAGGTATGCGTTTTTAAAAAATAAATTTCCTGTAGAAGCAATTTTAGTATATCAAGGGCATGAGCCTGTGGCTTCAGAATTTACAATTTATCAAGGCAATAAACGTGTTTTCTCTAAGCGCGTGGCGTTTTCAAAAACAAAAAACACGCATACTATAAATGCTAGTTTACCTGCATCTCAAATAGGAGTTACGACATACAGAGCAACTTTAAAACCTTTAAAAGGCGAAAAAAATACTATAAATAATAGTAAAAACTTTGCTATTGAGGTGATTGACCAAAAAACAAAAATAGCAATCGTGTCTTCCTTCGTTCATCCAGATTTGGGAGCTTTAAAAAAGAGTATAGAAAGTAATGAACAGCGTTCTGTCTCTATTTTAAAGCCTTCAGCTCTTATAAACCGTATTGAGGATTACCAGTTGCTTATAATGTATCAACCCAATTATACGTTTAAGGCGCTTTATGAAACTGTAGCAAAGTTTAAAAAGAATACGTTTACAATTGTCGGACCAAAGACAGATTTACGTTTTTTAAATACATATAGTACGTTATTTTCTCATGATGTGACGCGAGAAACAGAAGATTATCAAGCGAAACTCAATCTTAATTTTTCTCCTTTTTTAGTAGATCCTATTAATTTTGAATCATTTCCACCACTTAAATCAGCATATGGTGATGTTAAGTTTAAGGCGCCCTTTGAAACAATTTTGGATAAAACGGTATTAGGAATTTCTAAAAACGAATCTTTATTGGCTACTCTAGAAATTAAAGGTACCAGAGCCGCTATTTTATTTGGAGAAGGAATTTGGCAATGGAGAGCCCAAAGTTTTATTAACGAAAATACTTTTGCCAGTTTTGATGATTTTATAGGTAAGCTCATACAATACTTAGCCAGTAGCAAAAAGAGAAGCCGACTTAATGTCGCCTACAAATCTTTTTATACAGGAACGTCTAATTTAAAATTGACAGCTCAAGTTTTTGATAAAAATTATCAATTCGACGCCAGAGCATCTTTAGAATTACAGCTTACCGATGTTAACACTAAAGCAGAACAAATCATTCCTTTTGTTTTAAAAAATAGAAACTATCAAGTAGATTTAAGTGGGTTAAGCCCATCGAAATATAACTTTACAGTACGTTCTAAAACACAAAATATTTCAAAATCAGGAACTTTTGAAGTTTTGGCTTATAACGTGGAACAGCAATTTTTAAATGCAGATGTTAGCAGATTGGAGCAATTGGCAGCTCATACAGAGGGACAGTCTTTTTTCCCCACAGATGAAAAAGCCCTTGTAGATGTGTTAGTAGCTCATAAAAACTACAAAGCATTGCAAAAGAGTATAAAAAATACAATACCTTTGATAGATTGGACTTACCTTCTCTATATTTTAGTATTTACTTTAGCTTTAGAGTGGTTTTTAAGGAAGTATAACGGATTAATTTAAATTTAAAATAATGGAAAGATTACCAAAAATAGCATTCCCTTTTATTATCATCATTGTGGTATTATTTGTAGTTATCGCAAAATCTGTAGTTACTATAGATGCAGGGCATGCAGGTGTATTGTATAAGCTAAATGGAGGGGTAGACCCTGATTCTGAACCTTTAGGCGAAGGGATTAATTTCGTTGCACCATGGAATAGTGTCATAGAGTATGAAGTGCGTCAGCAAGAAATTCCAGAACGCATGTCTGTGTTATCATCAAATGGTTTGGATATTAAATTAGATGCATCGGTACTGTACCAACCCGATTTCAATAATTTAGCACGTTTACACAAAGAAAAAGGGCGAAATTATTTAAGCCGTGTTTTGCAACCTGCCATTCGTAGTGCAGCGCGAAGTGTTGTTGGACGTTATACTCCAGAACAATTATATTCTAGTAAACGTGATGCGATACAAGAAGAGATTTTCTTAGAAACTAAAAAAATTGTAGAAACACAGTACATACAATTAAATAGTATTTTAATTAGAGATGTTACATTGCCTCCTACCATTAAGGAAGCTATAGAGCGTAAATTAAAACAAGAGCAGGAATCTTTAGAATACGAATTTAGATTAGTAACAGCCTCTAAAGAAGCCGAAAAGGTAATTATAGAAGCAAAAGGTAAAGCCGATGCCAATAAAATTTTAAGTGCCTCGTTAACCGATAAAATATTACAAGACAAAGGCATTGAAGCCACGACTAAACTAGCAGAATCCTCAAACACAAAGGTTATTGTTATAGGCTCTGGCGATAGTGGCTTGCCTATCATTTTAGGAAATCAATAATACCTTAAGTACGTTTTAAAATGGTGAGAAGTGCTTCAATTCACGATGCAGAACAGCTTGTTGACATTTATAACTATTATATAGATAATACAGTGATTTCTTTTGAAGAAGAGCCGCTAGGAGTTTTAGAAATGAAAAACAGAGTACATCAAATTCTAAAAAAGGGATATCCATATTTAGTGTATGAAGTCGAAAATGAAATTTGTGGCTATGCGTATGCTAATGCATGGCACTCAAGAGCGGCTTATAAAAATTCAGTAGAAACCAGTGTATATCTTAAACACGACCGATTAAGTAAAGGTATAGGTACTCAATTATATTCAGAATTATTAAAAATTCTTAAAGAAGATAATTACCATGCTATCATAGGAGGTATTGCATTACCAAACCCTACAAGTGTAGCTTTACACGAAAAATTTGGTTATAAGAAAGTAGCTCATTACAAAGAAGTTGGCTATAAATTTAACACTTGGGTAGATGTTGGGTATTGGCAATTATTACATACAAATTCAAGAAAGTAGTGGCGTTTTCAAAAACAAAAAACACGCATACTATAAATGCTAGTTTACCTGCATCTCAAATAGGAGTTACGACATACAAGGCAACTTTAAAACCTTTAAAAGGCGAAAAAAACACTACTAGTAACACTTTTTTTATCAGCATTTTATTTGTCAAATGGACAATCAGACACTGGAGACTTTACTATAGCGCCTCAATTAGGTTTAAACTTGTCTAATTATTCCAGCTCTGAAAATTTATCTAATAAAACAAGAACATCAATCAACTTAGGCGCAATTGCAGAATACTATTTTAATGACAGATGGAGTTTTCGTTCTGGATTGTTATACGACTCAAAAGGGACTAGGCTTTCTGGGAGGCAATTTGGAGGAGAGTTTGTAGATAAGTTAAATTACCTAGCTATTCCATTACATGCCAATTGGCATTTTGGTAGAAATAGAGGTTGGTTTTTAAATTTTGGACCTACTTTAGGTTTTCTTTTGAGTGCTAAAGGATACACCATCTGGAGAAATTGATATTAAAGATGCACTAGAATCTACTTTTGATTTTGGTTTAAGTTTAGGAATAGGATATAAATTTATGACATCGGAAAAGTCATATTTATTTTTACAGTATCAAGGTTTTGGAGGTTTTATTCCAGTGTTCCAAGATCCTACAACAGGTATTCGTTTAACAAACTCTACATCTGCATTTAATATAGGTGTTGTAATCGATTTATAATAATAACATTTTCTGTTTTGTAGTTTATTTTAATTTACGATATTTGCAAAACAAAAATAAAACATGACAATTACTCAAATTCATCATCATATTCATACTTGCAAACAAGCGAGGTGAATAGGCTATGGAGTAACATCAACATATAGTAAAAACCCGTTTGACATCTATCAGACGGGTTTTTTTAATTTAAGATATAATAACGTAGTTTAAAACTCATAAAAATAACACAATGAGTACATTAAGAATTGCAGTGCAAAAATCTGGACGTCTAAATGAAGACTCCATGCGCATTTTAAAAGACATAGGCATCTCTATCGATAATGGGAAAGACCAGTTAAAAGCTTCGGCAAGAAATTTTCCTGTAGAAGTATTTTATTTACGAAATGGCGATATACCACAATACCTTAAAGATGGCGTTGTAGATGTGGCTATTATTGGCGAAAACGTTTTAATAGAAAAAGGCGACGGTATAGAATTTGTAGAACGCCTTGGTTTTTCTAAATGTAAAGTATCTATTGCTGTACCAAAAGACTCTACAGCAAATGCTTTAAAAGATTTAGAAGGCAAACGTATTGCAACATCATACCCAGAAACGGTAAAAAAGTTTTTAAAAGCACAAAACATAGAAGCGCAATTGCATAAGATTAACGGTTCTGTAGAAATTGCACCAAATATAGGGTTAGCAGAAGGTATTTGCGATATCGTTTCCAGTGGAAGTACTCTATTTAAAAACGGCTTAAAGGAAATAGAAGTGTTATTAACTTCGGAAGCTGTTTTAGCAGTTTCACCAAAATTAGATGCAGAACGCAAGGCTATTTTAGATACCATTCAATTTAGAATCCAGTCGGTATTAAAAGGACGCGATTCAAAATATGTGTTGCTAAATGCACCTAACGATAAATTAGAAGATATCATAAAAGTACTTCCAGGAATGAAAAGCCCAACTGTACTGCCATTAGCAGAAGAGGGGTGGAGTTCGGTACATTCTGTTATTCCAAAGCATAAGTTTTGGGATGTTATTGACGATTTAAAAGCCAAAGGTGCGCAAGGCATTTTGGTATGTCCAATAGAAAAAATGGTATTGTAATACAATCTAGAGCGAAGCACTAGTTAAAAACACGGCTATGCAAATTATAAATAATCCTGCAAAGGAAACATGGTTAGAAGTATTAAAACGACCAACGCAAACCGTTGGCGATATAGAAGCTACCGTAACAGCAATTTTTAAGGATGTAGCAGCAAACGGAGATAAGGCTGTAGCAGCTTATACAAAAAAGTTCGATGGCATTGCTTTAACAGAAGCTTTAGTTAGTGAAGATGAAATTACCGCAGCAGTTAATGCGGTACCACAAGCACTTAAAAAAGCGATACAACAGGCTAAAAACAACATAGAAGCCTTCCACGAAGCACAGCAAACTCCAAAAGTAGCTCTAGAAACTACAATAGGTGTACACTGTTGGCAAGAAAAACGTCCCATACAAAAAGTAGGGCTCTATATACCAGGAGGAACAGCACCATTATTTTCAACCGTACTAATGCTAGCTATACCAGCACAGATTGCAGGTTGCAAAGAGATTGTATTATGTTCGCCACCAAATAAACAAGGGCAGTTAGCACCAGAAATTTTGTTTGCAGCCCAGTTATGTGGTGTTACAAAAATTATAAAAGTAGGAGGGATTCAAGCTATAGCAGGACTAACATTTGGTACAGCAACTATACCGCAAGTTTATAAAATATTTGGTCCAGGCAACCAATTCGTAACCGTAGCAAAACAATTGGCAACAAAGCACGGCGTCGCTATCGATATGCCTGCAGGGCCAAGCGAATTACTAGTATTTGCAGACCATAGTGCAAATCCAGATTATGTAGCTTCCGACCTATTGAGTCAAGCAGAACATGGTGTAGATAGTCAAGTCATATTAGTGTCTACATCTCAAGATATAATCAAGGCTGTAGCCATAGCAGTAGATACACAGTTAAGTGTATTACCAAGGAAAGCCATAGCAGAAAAAGCTATAGCTAACTCGAAACTTATTTATGTTGAAGAGGATACTACAGCGCTAAAACTTATAGACACTTATGGCCCTGAGCATTACATTATTTGCTGTGAAAATGAAGACCTCTATATAGATAATATAAACAATGCTGGATCGGTATTTATAGGTAATTATACGCCAGAAAGTGCTGGCGATTATGCTTCTGGAACAAACCATACGTTACCAACAAATGGCTTTACTAAAGCCTATTCGGGGGTAAACCTTGATAGTTTTATGAAGCAAATGACCTTTCAGAAAATAACCAAAGAAGGACTTTTAAATATAGGAGAAACTATAGAACTCATGGCAGCAGCCGAAGGCTTACAAGCCCACAAAAATGCTGTGAGTATCCGATTAAAAGATTTAAAATGAAAACATTCGATATTCAAACGATAATACGAGCAAATGTTAAGGCTATGAAACCTTACAGCTCTGCACGCGACGAATATGTTTCAGATGGCTCTAAAATGGTGTTTTTAGATGCTAACGAAAATCCGTATGAAAATGGCGTAAATCGTTACCCAGATCCTTTACAACGAAATTTGAAAGCTGTTTTAGCTGTACAAAAAGAAGTATCTGAAAATCAAATTTTGTTAGGAAACGGCAGTGATGAAGTTTTAGATTTACTGTTTAGAGCGTTTTGCGAACCTAAACAAGACAATATTATCACTCTACCGCCAACCTATGGTATGTATACAGTGCTGTCTAATTTAAACGAAATAGAAGAACGAAAAGTACGTTTAGACACTAATTTTCAGCCCAATGCCGATGCCATATTAAGTGCGGCAGATGCCAATTCAAAAATGCTTTTTATCTGTTCGCCAAATAATCCTACAGGAAACCTGATGGCTTTTGAAAAAGTTAAACAATTACTGAATAATTTTAAGGGTTTAGTGGTGATAGACGAAGCGTATATAGATTTTGCAAATCAAGACAGTTGGATTTCAGAATTGGAAAACTATTCCAATTTAGTAGTTACGCAAACATTATCTAAAGCCTACGGATTGGCAGGTATACGTTTGGGGTTGTGCTATGCTTCTACCGACATCATTTCGGTATTAAACAAAATAAAACCGCCGTATAATGTTAATGCGTTAACACAGCAAAAAGCCTTGGCACGTATTTCAAATATAGACGCAGTAAAAGAAGAAGTTAATTCAATTTTAGAAGAAAGAACCTTGTTGATACAAGCTTTAGCGTCTATTCAATTTGTAACTGAAATTTTGCCTACAGAAGCTAATTTTGTTTTAGCGCGTGTCGATGACGCTACAAAACGCTATAATGAATTGATCGCTAAAGGTATTGTTATAAGAAACCGTACCACACAACCCGGATGTGAAAATTGTTTGCGTTTTACAGTAGGTACGCCTGAAGAGAATGAGACATTAATTGAAACGCTTCAATCAATTTCGAAATTCTAAATTAAGAACATTGAAAATATAAAAAGATCCTGAATCAAGTTTAGGGTTTGATTAACACGTTAATCATGAAAAAAGTATTATTTATAGATAGAGATGGCACCTTAGTTTTAGAGCCACCAGTAGACTATCAATTAGATAGTTTAGAAAAATTAGAATTTTATCCAAAGGTATTTCAATACATGGCTAAAATAGCCAGTGAATTGGATTATGAG
>CAZLTR010000158.1:0-8324 GCA_964562415.1 uncultured Hyunsoonleella sp.
TAATAAAACCATCTATTTCATTTACAACACCATGTACAACCCCAATATGCATGGAACTACTTGTAGAATTTCCAACTTTATTTTTAGGTTCTTCTGTTTGTAGTAACGGTAAATTCGCTGTTAAATTATGCAACGCAGCATAGCGTAGTCTAAGACCTGGAGCGATAGCACCGCCTATGTATTCGTTTTTAGCAGTAACAATATCGTAAGTAATACAAGTTCCTGCATCTATAATTAAAACATTAGTATTAGGATAGTGGTACACCGCAGCACTTACTAAAGCAATACGATCGATACCTAATGTTTTGGGCGTCGCATACTTATTTTTAAAAGGAATTGGGGTTTCATGCGATAACTCTAAAAGTTGAAACCTCTCTCGTAATACCGTTAATTGCTCTGGCTCTAACTTACCTACCGAAGACACAATTGCATTTTTTAAATCTAAATACTTACTTTTTAATGTTTTTAAAGTTGCAATTAGCGCTTCCAAAGGTACCGCATCCTTAAAAAGAAGCCTTTCTTTATTGAAAACGGCAATTTTCACACGCGTATTTCCAACATCAACAATTAGGTTCATTTTTTTTATTTAAAGGCGTAAATCTACAAAACCATGAGAATTAAAACGTTAAATATTCTACAATTCTAAATTTGAAAAAAAATAAGTTTTTTTTAGGTTTTCGTTTGGTAAATACCAAAATCGAATATATATTTGCATCCGCTTTAGCGAGGTACCTTAGCTCAGTTGGTAGAGCAAAGGACTGAAAATCCTTGTGTCCCTGGTTCGATTCCTGGAGGTACCACACAAGTAAAAACCCGAAACAAATGTTTCGGGTTTTTTATTTTATACCCCCCTCCTATTTCTTGGAGCAGAAATTATTGTGTTTAAGCAAAAATTGGGGTTAGTCTAAAGAAGGAGAATTCTACATTTTAAGCTAGTGTATCCTGCTTGTTATATTAAATATTTTAAATTTGTAGGTACACATACATGAGATATATGGGACACGGTGTTTTATTATATGCTTGTTTTCAAAACATTTGAACATGAAAATATTAACAGCACTTTTTATAGTATTGATAAACTTTTCCTTTAGTCAAGAAATTAAATATCATAATCCAAATTTTGATTTTGAAAATGGAAAAAAATATTTTCTATTCGGAAATGATGTTAAGTTTAGAAAGCTACCTGAATTAGCTTCTGAAACAATAGATTTACTGAAAATTGGAACAGAAATAGAAATAATTGAAAAAACAGAAAGCACACTAAATTATAATGGAATTAAATCACCATTTTATAAAGTTAAGCACAAGAATAACATTGGTTATATTCTTGGTGGATTAATCTCATTAGAAAAAAAGGAAATTAATAGCTCGAAATATTTTTTTTCATATGAAAAAGATAAAGAGACCTATTCAATTTTAATTCGTCATTTAAATCTCAATTCTGAATTTATTGAAAGTAAGTCCATATTATCTACAAATGAATTTTTAATAGATATTTACAACCACAAAGGCATTGAAGATATTGATCATATTTTATTTATAAATTATTTAGCTGAAGCTTGTGGCGTTGATGGTGGTGGAATTTTCTTTTTTAAAACCAAATCTGAATTAATTAAAGTTTTGGAAATATCTCAAGTTTCTGATGCTGGTGTATATTGGGTAGAAGAAAAATTAATTTTTCCAAATGATAAAAATGGAGTAAAAGGAAAAATAGTTTATCAGAAAGAAATTGGAAATTATGAAGATGAAGACACAAATTGGATTGAAATTAGAAAAACAAGCAGAGAACTTGAATGGAAAAATGGCGTTTTGTATCCGAATTTAGATAAGGAAAAATAAAAACCGATTTGTCAATAACTAAGTATGGCGTGCCGTAAGTCAGCGCTATTTTTGGAAAGGCTTACTCAGCAACGAATCACAGAGGATCCTTTGTATACTGCCAAATAATCTTATCCAAATTTAACATGAGAAAAGAAACATACCTTATCATAGTATTGAATTTTCTATTTATTAGCTGTAATTATGATACAAAAGAGATCACTAACCGAACCAATAAAGTACTTCCTAATGGCAAATATTTAGTTGTTGAAAAAATCACTACAGAAACGACTTCTCGAGGTATCGTTACAAATCATAATTATGGAACATCCCACAGTTTTAGGTATAAACTTTCACTGCATCAAGAAGACATTAATTGGAACGGCGGAAGTGGAGAACCCAAAAACATACTTTTTTGTAAAGACACTATTTATATTCGCTACCTTAAGGAAAAGCGTTCAAGGACCGAATATATAGATTCTATAAGTAATACAACTAAATATTATTACCATTCAGAAGTATTAGAAGTTTTTCAAAAACATATAGATGAACGTTACTTTTTCAAAATTTTCGGCTCTGATTTTTGGGTAGACATTACTCCTCAACACTATGCCTCCCTAAAGAAATCTTGTGAAGACTACCCTATTCCAAATGAAAATGAATTAACTCTAAAACCCACTATAGAGAATTAACTAAAGACAGCCAACTCCCAACAAAGATGCATCAAAACAAAGGACTTTTGTTTTTAATCGAAAGAGTTGTGTTTACTTGCAAAGTTTTTAAAGCGTTGAAAAATCATCTATAAAGTTTAAAATAAAATCGTTAATGTATTTTTTAGAACGCTCCGTTTTGCGACACACTAAATAATGAGTTCTTTTTAAACCCGCTGCACCTATACGTTTAAAAGTTAAATTCTCAGAGAGTTTAAACGCTTTTAATGCCCATTTAGGCATACACATGATACCCATATTTGCATTAACCATTTCTAAAGCTACTTCAGTTAATGGTATCGCAGAGATTTTAAGCGGCTTTACGTTATTTGGTTTTAAAAATTGCTCATACACCGATACGGTTTCTAAAGGCAAAGAATGAATGATAACATGCAACTCTTCAAAATGATGCGCTTCTAAAAACGTCTCAGCTTGTAAAGGATGCTCATGGTGTAGCACAGCAAAAATCTCATCTTCAAAAACATCTATATAGGTTAAATCTTCATGATCTGATTTTGAAGTCACTATGGCAATATCTATGTCATTAGACCGCAATTTTAAAATAGGTTTATGGGTTGCTTCTAGGATTAAATCCACATGTATATCTGGATATAAGAGTCCCATTTTCTGAATAAAAGCTGAAAAGCCCTGATAAAAACTATAACATTCGGTGCTTACCCTTACAGTGCCTGCAGACCCCATTTGCAACTGTTTGATACTGTTAAACCCTGCTTCTATACGCTTAAGAACCGAATGACTTAAATCGTAAAGTACTTTACCTTCATCGGTCAACACCCAACGATTTCGAGTTCTCAAAAACACCTTAAATCCCAATTGGCCTTCTAATTCTCTCAATTGATGACTTAAAGCAGACTGTGTTAAAAATAATTTCTCAGCAGAATTGGCAATACTTCCTTCTTCTACAATTGTTTTTATCAACCTAAAGTATTTGATCTCCATAGCCTACAAAGTTAGCATTTTGCAGTGAGCTCTTGCTTGAAAAAATTTCAACCTAAGCTTAAAAATGCACAAATATACCGCTTCAAATCTCCCTGAGATCTTACTACGTTTGTAACACACTAATTTTTAGAATTTATGAACACACAAATTGAATTTTACAACAGTAAATTGTCTTATGAAATGGATGCATCAGATTTATGGTATGCGTTGAAACAGCGTGAAGACATAGTGGTAATAGACACCCGACAGCCTCTTGGGTTTAACAATGAACATATCCCAAACGCCATAAACATACCACATAGTGAAATGAATAGGGCTAGAACAACGCATTTAGACACATCAAAAACATATATTTGCTATTGCGATGGTATTGGCTGTAATGCATCTACCAAAGGCGCTTTAAACATGACCAAACTTGGTTTTAAAACCAAAGAGCTTATTGGAGGCATTGCATGGTGGAAACGCGATGGTTATCCTACCGACGGCAAAAAATCGTCTAAAACGTCGCCTAAAAATTGTACCTGTTAAAACTGAACTTAAAATGTATATACGATTTGTAAAGGTTGAAGACCTCCCCCAACTTATCATGTTATGTAAAGCGCATGCTGATTTTGAACGTGCGGATTATAATGCCTATAATAAACAAGAAGCTTTATCTAAATTCTTATTTGGGCCAAATCCACACCTTAAGTGTTTGGTTGTTGTTCAAGATGATATTCTTATAGGCTACGCTACTTTTATGAAGCAATTTTCGACTTGGGATGCCGATTTCTACATCTACTTAGACTGCCTTTATTTAAAAGAAACCGCTAGAGGGCGCGGTTTGGGTCACCTTATAATGGCACAAATTAAAACATATGCTATATCTCAAAATTGTACTACTATACAATGGCAAACCCCCGAATTTAATACAAAAGCGATAGACTTCTACACTAAAATTGGTGCAACTTCAAAAGATAAAAAACGCTTTTTCTTCAGCACCAGCCCTGTAACACACTAAAGAGATGGCATATCCTATTTTTCAATTTCTAACCCTCAAACAGTTCTACAGTACGAATACGCGATAGACACATAGCTTAAAAACGCTATTGTTAAGCACTTAAGCTTCGAGCAGTTATGACCAACTAACTTTTTGAGAGACACTCGAAGCCTTCGCGCCGCCAATTGCTTAGCATCAAGCCCTGAATAGCTACTTACATTGTTCTTCTATTTTTAACTCTAATAAAACTATAAGCTCATCTTGATAGTCTTCTGGTATACTCCAAAAACTCGAAAACCAATGCACCCTTAAGCTTTGCGGTGATTTCCCAAAATAATCTGCAACTTCTATTATGAACATCGTTTTTTTATCAATCTGAGCATATAGTGTCTTTATAGTATTCTTCTTTGGGGTAAAAACCATCTCAACGCCATTATTTCTTTAAGACAATACACAACATATTAAGCTAAAAGACCCCATTTTCTTTGGTTTCATAAGCTTTTTGTTTTTACTTTGTTATTGTATGTAACAAATATATAGAGTTTTTCTCTAATAAAGAAATTTTTTAGAGTTTTTTTTAGAGAATTTACCTAAATCTTAGATTTTTGAGTGTAAAAGAGCGGTTAAAAAGTTTTATCAAACATGAAGGTTTGTCTGTCAAAGCCTTTGAAGAGTCTATTGGCGCTTCAAATGGTTATGTGAATAGTATTTCTAAAGGTATTGGTAAAAAGAAATTAGAAACCATTTTAGAGAAATACCCTAAACTTAACTTAGAGTGGTTGCTTACGGGTAAAATTCCTGAGGATCTTGCTAATGAACCTCAAGATTTTTACACTACCGATGCGCTTACAAAACGCACGCCTCACAAATATGCTGTTATTATTTCTAGCGCTCATAAGTCGGGCTTATCTAATGCATTTTACGATAAACTTTACATTAATAAGCTTAATAAGGAAGACTTGCCTGTAAATGATGAGGCTTCTAAGGCTTGCGACTGGTTTAAAATTGAAATTAGTGATAAGGCAATGGACAATGGTTCGAAACATTCGCTTGCCGAAGGCGACTGGGCTTATTGTCGCTCTATTAGCAAACAGTATTGGAAAGATGGGTTTTCAATTTCTAAGGATAAATTTTTCTGCTTTTTTCATAATGAGCATGGTATTTTGTTTAGAACGATTAGTCACCAAGACACGGTTTCTGGCACGCTAACACTAAAAGCGCTCAATCCAAACAAGAACATGTTTCCAGATTTTAAAATAAAAGTATCGGAATGTTCCTTTATTTGTAATGTTATAAATGTTTTGAGTGAGCTTTAAACCTAGTTATGCACTAGAACATCTATTACGTGTTTCAACTCCAGTAATCACGCTGTCATTTCACTATGTTTTTTAATTTATTTGTTGCCTTAGACTAGCGAAAAGTAATTCAACATATGTATACGAAATTCTTATCCATCGTATAAAAGCCTCATAACAGCGTTCCAACTCATAACCTGGGTTTAAAATCGTCTACTTTTTTAACCTGGATTATGCATTAAAAGAGCGTTATGAAGGTTGAAAATATAATGAGTACTGAAGTTTTATAAGTTTCTGCATAAGCACCGTTATGGTGAAACTAGAAACCATTGAAAAAGCTCAGTATTTGAAGTAGTTTCAAGCTGGAATAGTTTTTTGAATGCACAATCCAAGTTTAACGCACACCTCTATAAAAATCTAACAGTTTTGCTCTTAATAAATAGTCGTATTTCGCTATATTAAGGTTCAGTTTGGCATTTTCCATATTATTTTTACTTGTAATATAGTTCACTACATTAGATACACCGTTGGTAAATAAAATATCATTAATACGAAATGATTCTTTAAATGCGTCTACTTGCTCTTGCAAAACGGTGTACCGTTTAAAAGCGGCTTCGGTAGCATTATAAGCTTCTGCTATGGCTTGTTTAAACTGCAAATGTGTGCCTTCTAATGCAATTTTAGAGCGTTCTAATTGTACCTTTTGTTGTTTCACTGCATACTTTGCTCTAAATCCGTTAAATAAAGGTAATCTAACAGATAGGCCTACTACTGTACTTACATTATTCTCTAACTGTTCTAAATAAGGAATCTCTTGCCCTTCAAATTGTGCTTTGTTTTGAAAGACTGGAAAATCGGTAGCATCTATGGTTACAAAATCTCCCGTTTGCGATACCGCCTCACCTGTTCGCGTAAAGGTTTCTGCCGCACTAGAATAATTCGTATTTAATTGTCCAAATAAAGAGATTTCTGGCAAGTAATTTGCCTTAGCGACTTTAACAGCAGTTGCAGCGGCTTTTATACGAGATTCTCGAGCTTTAAAGTCTGCCAAGTACAATACCGCTTCCTCATAAACGGTTTCTAAAGCTAATGGATAGCCTTCTAAATACTTTAAATCCTTAATACTTTCTAAGGCTACGGTTGTTGTTTCAATATTTAATAGATTCACAAAACTTAATACCGAAGATTTATAATTCATCTTCGCATCTATAAGCGCTACACGATCTAGGGCCAACTGCCCTTTTACATCTGTGTAGGCTAAAGGGCTTCCATCTCCAGCATCGAATCCCGATTTGAGACGCGCCACCTGAGTTTCTGTAGTGGCTAGCCTTTGTGTGGCTAGTGCTATTCTATCCTCACTACTTAACAACCGTATATACCCAAGTATGACGTTTAAAATTAAATCTTGTTTTGCCGCTTCTAACTCTAATTGCGTGGCTTTAAAATTAAAGCGGTCTCTTTTCATGGCATTTAAGGCTCGAAACCCATTAAACAATGTCATATTAAGATTAACTCCTGCTCTAGAAAAATTTAAACGCTCATTACTAAAACTATTTGTAAATGGATCGATGCTTCGTCCGTTATTCATTCCAAAACTGTAATTCAAATTCAAACTAGGTAGTACCCCCATTTGGGTTTGCCTGTAATTAAGTTTCGATTGCTTTACGTCTAACGCTGCACTTTTTACATCTACATTGGCTGCAACTGCCATGGTTATGGCATCGCTTAAAGTAAGTTTCGTTGGTATGCCCTCTTGCGCAAACAATCCCCCTGCAACCAATAGCGCATAGGTAAACTTTATGTGTTTTAGTATTCTCATTAGTGTGTATTTACAATTACACCATCTTTTAAATGAAGCGTTCTCGAGCCATAAGCAGCATTACTTTCAGAATGTGTCACTTGAATTATGGTAACCCCTTCACTATTTAATTTTTTAAACAACTCCATAATTTCTTGGCGCTGGGTCGAATTTAAATTTCCAGTAGGTTCATCGGCTAAAATTAATTTTGGGTTAGATACTAAGGCTCTAGCAATACCAACCAATTGTTGCTGCCCACCACTTAATTGCGATGGGAACAAATCTTTTTTGCCTACAATATTAAAACGGTCTAACATGTCTGCAACCATAGCTTTTCGCTCTGAAGATTTATAGTTTTTGTACAGTAAAGGCGTTTCTATATTTTCATAAACGGTTAATTCGTCTATAAGATGGTACGACTGAAACACAAAACCGATGTATTCTTTATACAATTTGGAGCGGTGTTTTTCTTTTAAAGTATGAACCGATTCTTCTAGAAACGTGTATTCTCCTTCGTTAAAATCGTCTAGCATACCGATAACATTAAGTAAGGTTGTTTTTCCAGAACCAGACGGTCCCATGATGGAAATAAACTCACCTTCGTTTACAGTAAAATCGATGTCGTTTAACAAGAATATTCTCTGTCCGCCAGAGTTCACCCATTTAAACAGGTCTTTAAGTTGTAGTATCATGTTTCATTTGTTTTTTTATTGATTGATTTTTCTATTAAATACCATAACAGTAAAATAGTGAATACTGTGCCG
>CAZLTR010000159.1:0-8301 GCA_964562415.1 uncultured Hyunsoonleella sp.
TAGGCACTAATTTTTTGTTAAACCGTTCAAAAACATACATTACATCAGATTTTATTTAAGATATGAAGGATATGATGAGAAAGAATTATAAGGTTTTGTTATTGGTGCTCCTACTGGCATTTGCGTCTTGCAGTTTTACCTCCAAATCAATTGAAAACCCCGATAAAGATAAGCTTTTAATCCAAGTCATCACTTACGTGCTGCAACAGGGGCATTTCGATCCTATAGAATTAGACGATGATTTTTCCGAAGCCTTTTTTGCCCATTACATAGAACGTGTGGATCCAGCAAAGCGATTTTTTTACGAGTCTGACTATAAGGAGTTTGATAAGTATAAAACATTGATAGATGACCAATTAAAATCTTTAAATATTAGTTTTTTTGATGTGGTCGACGAACGTCTTTTAGAGCGTATAGAAGAGGTTAAGGAAATTTATAAAGACGTGCTAGCAACACCATTCGATTATACTATTGATGAAAGTTTCGATACAGATTCTGAAAATATGGATTATGTGTTTAGCAAACGTGAAATGAAAGAGCGTTGGAGAAAACAATTAAAGTTTTCAACACTATCCAATTACGATGATATATACCAGGAAGAGAAGAAGGCTAAAGAAAAAGACCCTTCTCATGTCATGAAAACGGATGACGAAATTGAAAAAGAAGCGAGAGAAGCTACTTTAAGATCTATTGATATTTATTTCAACGATAATGTAGATGATCTTACACGTGAAGATCGTTTTTCAACTTTTGTGAATACAATGGTGGAAGAATTTGATCCTCATACATATTATCTCGCACCGAAGGGAAAAGAAGATTTTGATACGCAAATGTCTGGTAAATTAGAGGGCATAGGGGCGCGTTTAACTAAGCGTATGGATTACATCAAAGTTGTAGAATTGATTTCTGGTGGGCCCGCATGGCGCAGTCAGTTATTAGAAGTTGAAGATGTGATATTAAAAGTGAAGCAAGAAGATGAAGAAAAAGGGATAGATATCGTTGGTATGCGTATAAGCGATGCTATAAAATACATCAAGGGGCCAAAAGGCACCAAAGTGACGTTAACGATTAAAAAAGTAGATGGTACTATAAAGGATATTACCATCGTACGTGATATCGTAGAGTTGGGAGAGACTTATGCTAAATCTTCGGTAGTTCAAAAAGACAACAAGAAATTTGGGATCATTAATCTTCCGCGGTTTTATGTAGATTTTAATGATTATAAGAATTTAAATGCAGCTACAGATGTACGCAAAGAAATCCAGCGCCTTAAACAAGAGGGTATGGAGGGGTTAATTTTAGACCTTAGAAATAATGGAGGAGGGTCTTTGCCTACTGTTGTTGAAATGGCTGGCTTGTTTATAAAAGAAGGTCCTGTTGTACAAGTGCGTTCTACAGGTGCACCAAAAGAAGTCTTAAAGGATAAAGATAAATCTATTGTTTGGGATGGACCTTTGGTTATTTTAGTAAACGAATTGTCAGCATCGGCTTCAGAAATTATGGCAGCCGCCATGCAAGATTATAAGCGCGCTATTGTTATAGGTAGCAAGCAAACTTATGGTAAAGGTACCGTGCAAAATGTATATAATCTTAATAAATTGGTGCGTAACAACGGCAATGGTGATTTAGGAGCCTTAGCTTTTACAACTCAAAAATACTATAGAATTAATGGAGGATCGGTACAGTTAGAAGGCGTTAAAAGCGATGTGCAAGTACCAGGGAGATTTAGTTTTATAGAACTAGGTGAAAAAGAAAAAGAAAACCCATTACCATACGACGAAATTGATGCAGCTATTTATGATACTTGGGATAATCGTTTTGACTATGATAAAACGATAAAGAAAAGTAAACAACGCATGAGTAATAATGAGCAATTAAAATTAATTGAAGAAAACGCAAGATGGGTGAAAAATAAAATAGACAATAGTTTAGTGTCTTTAAATTACAAAACCTTTAAGCTTCAATTAGATTTAAATGAAGAGGAATCTAAGCGTTTTGATCCTATTTCAGAATATAAAACAGATTTAGTATTTAAGCCAACGTCTTACGAGAGGCAATTATTTGCAAAAGATACTACAAACCTTCAAGAAAAGCGTGAGCGTTGGTATGAAAATTTAGGTAAAGATGTATATGTCGAGGAAGCAATACATGTGCTTGAAGATATAAAAATGTCTCAGCATTTTAGAAAAGTAGCAAAGGTAAAAGACTAAGCGTGAATGGATCATACTCCAAACTCCTTAAAACAATTAGCGCTCCAAAAGTTTAAAAAGAACTTTTGGGGCGTTTTCAGTTTTTGTTTTATCATTTTAGTAGGTGTGGTTGCTGTTTTTGCATACGCTTTTGCACCAGACAATTCGCAGTATGCCAATCAAATGCATTTGTCTATACATTCCAAACCTCCAGGATTTAAAGTTAAGGTGCTTACCATACCATCTCATGTGAAAACGAACCAAAACGTATTTGGAAAATTGTTTTTTGGCGTAAAAAATTCAGATACAGAACAGCCTATTTCTAGTTATGCGATTCAAAACACGCAATTGCAGTATGTGGCTTACGCTTCAGATGGGTTAGAAGGAGAGGTTAAAACGATACCTCTAGATAGATTTCCAAATGGACAAGCAAAAGCGTTTATTAAAGAAAAACATTTTATTTTTGGTACAGATAAATATGGCAGGGATTTACTTAGCCGTATTTTGGTTGGAGCTAGAATATCGTTCTTTATAGGTTTTGTTGCTGTATTTATTTCGCTATGTATTGGAATACTCATGGGGAGTTTAGCAGGGTATTTTGGCGGAAAGATTGATGCAGCCATCATGTGGGTGATTAATGTAACTTGGTCTATACCTACATTGTTATTGGTTATTGCAATTACTTTAGCTTTAGGTAAAGGGTTTTCGCAGGTGTTTATTGCGGTAGGGTTAACCATGTGGGTTGAAGTGGCGCGTATTGTAAGAGGGCAAATTATAAGTACAAAGCAACTGCAGTATGTTACAGCGGCAAAAGCTTTAGGATACAGTCATTTTAGAATCATTTCCAAACATATACTTCCAAACATTATGGCTCCAGTTATTGTAATTTCGGCGGCTAATTTTGCAGGAGCAATTTTAATAGAAAGTGGGTTAAGTTTTTTAGGTATAGGAGCGCAACCACCAATGGCGAGTTGGGGGGCTATGATAAAAGATCATTATAATTACATTATTTTAGGGAAACCCTACTTAGCGGTTATTCCTGGGCTTTGTATCATGAGTTTGGTTATGGCTTTTATGATGATAGGTAATGCCTTGCGAGACGCGCTTGACGTAAAGGGCTAAAGGATTAAGGCGTAGGAGTGTCTATTAGATCTAAGATAGATTGCCAAACGCTAGTATGAACTGGAATCCCTTCTTTTAGATTTTTATGCCGCGTAAGTGCTGTGCGTTCTCCAGGATAGTAGGTCTTACTGCCTTTTGTAACAGGAGTTGCACTATGTGTAAAATCTATAATTTCATTTAAAAGACGTTCGTGTAAATCGGTATCCCCTAAACTAGGCTGGTGTAGGCATATAAAAACTTGAGATACTCCTGTTTCGTATGGAGCTAACCCTAATTGATAGGTCGATTTACCGCCAGATAGAACGGTGGCAAGCATATCTAAAACGATAGATAAGGCAGAGCCTTTCCATAGGCCCATGGGTAAACTGCGTTCTGTTTCTAAAATGGCCTTAGGGGCTTTGGTGAGTTGGCCATTTTTATCCCATCCACCATCGTAAGGCAGTTGCTCGCCTTTTAATTTGTAGTCATTAATTTTTCCAAAAGAATATTGAGACACCGCCATATCTAGAACAACATGCCCTTTTTTACGAGGGATGGCAATAATAAAAGGGTTATTGCCTAATCTGAGTTCTTTGCCACCCCAAGCAGGCATATTAGGCTTTGTATTGGTAAAAAGTATAGAAATACAGTCTGCTTTTGCGGCTTGCCAACCATAGTAGCCGCCACGCATCCAATGGTTGGTGTTCTTTAAGGCGACAATACCCATACCATGAGTTTTAGCAAGAGCAATGGCTCTATTGGTGCAGGTTATGGCGTTTGTAATGCCAGGGCCATTATGGCCATCCCAGCGTTCTATGGCACCAAAACTGTTGAGATGTTGTGCTTCTGTATCTTTTTGAACCCACTTTTCTTCCACAAAATTAATAAATTGTGCGACGCGATTAACGCCATGTGAGGCAACACCACATAATGAATTTTCGGTAAAAACTTCAGCTAAACATTTGGCTTTATCAGCCGTGAAACGATAGTGTTTGAAAAGAGATTCAAGAGTGTCTATCATGTCTTTTTGTGAAATGTGTAGTAGCGTCATGTATTATTTTTACGGGTAAAATGCGATTTATTACAATACAAGATAAGCTTTACAGCTTAAATAGGAGTACATAGGTGATGCATTGAACTAAATTTGTGAGTCACTGATCTTTAGTATTATGTGTTGAAATAAACGTTTTAACTAACTTGAAAAAGCATCGTATTTTTACAAATTTAGGGCAATCATATTTTTACAAATTTACTTTTTCCTATAATCTTTCCTGCTTTACTTCTGCTAATTATTAAGAAGGTTCCAGAAGGAAACTGGCTTACATCTATTTTTAGTTTTGATGCATTTGTTTTTAAGTTTAGCATCATTTTTCCTTGAATGGAGTATATAGAGGTGTAGGTTTCTTCTGTTTTAGGTATTTCAATATATAAGTGTTCTTTTGCAGGATTAGGATATACTTTTAGGGTCTCTTCTTTTGTTTCATTAATGATTTTAGAAAAAGGGATGGCTTCTAAATATTGAACAACTATTGGTTTTTTATTAGTATCATCCATCACTATCTGTACAACGGGATATTTAGCGTTTCTGTCGTTGGTCCACCATTCGTAGGATAGTGTCGATTTTGTTTCAGGCTGAGTAAGTAACCCCCATTTATCTTCTTGTTTTTGATAAATGTAGTTGGTTACATTTAAAATATACTTTATACGAAGTGATAGAAAAGTGCCCTTTGGTAAAATAACATCTCCCCAAGAATCTATAGTGTATGTGCGGTTTAAAACGGTTTTAATTTTGATAGAATCTTGCCCTTTTTTATCTTTTTTTAAAATGCTTTCCTTTACAGTTTCATTTGAAGATTTGTCTAAATACTTAAGGGGGAAACTCATATCACTTCCTCCATAATTATCTGTGCGCTTTTCATTATTTATGAATAAGCCATAGCCTAAGTGGGTTACTTTTTTCTTCGAAATTTTCATAAAAGACCAAGATTCGTATGTGTCATTAGAATATAAAACAATATTAGAGTTTGGGTAATCTGTAAAAAACGGTGTGTCTTTAGGGTCAATGAATTTAAGTGTTTTTTTGGCAACGGCAATTGTATCTAAATTAGAAAAATCCCAAATTTTGTTTGCGCCCGATTCTCCTATATCTATGGTTGTTTGAGGAAGTCTATTATAATATTCGGTAATGCTATCTCCAACAGCAAAAAAATGATGCTGTTTTAAAGTGATTTGAGCAAACGAATTTAGGGTTACAAACACTAATGAAATTAGAACAAATTTAATAGACATCTTTTGTTTAAGTTTTGGGTGCATTACTTATGTTTGTTAGAACTGTTTGCAAAATAGAATATTACGATAAATAAGCAAGTAGAAAGCCTCCAAAATTGACAATTGGATGACTTTACGTAATTAATGCTTCAACCGACTTGAAACAATTTCAGAGTTGTTTAGCAAAAAAAAAATTAGAAGTTACAGTAGAAGACTTTATAAAAATATCTTAGATTGTAAATACGTATTTTGAGTTGATCTTTTAGAGATACACTATTCTGTAGGTATTATTTTTTGAAGCAGTGTGCAATGGATGTATCCAATAAAATCAATTTAATTAGGTTTTATAATTCTTAAACTGTAATGTTGGGTCGTATCTGTTTTTTTCAATCGGATGTATCTGCGCTCAACATCTTTGTATATGGGAATATTATAAGTGTTAGAACCGCTTGTTGCGAAAGGGTATTTTCTAAAATTATCAGGATGGATTAAAGATAAGGTGCGCTCTTTCGAACGTTTTTTTTCTAGAACTCCAATATCCGATAGTTTAAAGTGGTTTAAGTTGAGTTGCTGAAGTAATGTAGAATCCATTTTGAATTGACTGCTTTGCTGTGAGTAAGCGAGATTATTAAAAATAAAAAATCCAGCGGTTACTAAAAGTGAATATCTCATAGTTTCAAATTTTTTAATTTAAGATTATAAGGTAGAAGTATTATTGTTTCTGTGTGTTGCTCAGGTAAATATAGTGATTTTAAGTAACGCTACCCCTATGCCGTTTCTTGTTTAAAGCACAGGGAAATTGAGTAAAACACAATTTTCTAGAAAGCGTATACTGTCTAAATTGTATCTGTTATTGGTTATAAAGTTGAAGTGAGAGTAAATTAAAGAGCGCTATTAGCTTATCATATTGTTGTTAAGCCCATCAATATAGTTTAACAGTGCTTCACTGCCAATAGATTTAAGAGAGGAGGTTATAAAGTGATTGGGCATCTCTTCCCAAGTGTCTAGAAGAATGGTTTTGTAGTCTTCTATATGTTGTGTTATGGCTTTAGGTTTTAGCTTATCGGCTTTTGTAAAAATAATAGAAAAAGGAATGCCGTTTTCGCCTAACCACTGCATGAATTCTAAATCGATAGGTTGGGGTTTATGTCGAATATCTACTAAAACAAAAGCGGTTACTAACTGTTCTCTATAACTAAAATATTGCGTGATGAATTTTTGAAAGGTTTTTTTAGAGCTTTTAGAAACTCTGGCATACCCATAGCCTGGTAAATCGACCAGATGCCAATTTTTATTAATGAGGAAATGATTAATGAGTTGCGTTTTTCCTGGCTTTCCAGAGGTTTTTGCAAGACTTTTACGTCCTGTAAGCATGTTGATTAAAGAAGATTTTCCAACATTGCTACGACCAATAAAGGCATACTCTGGTAAGCTGCTTTTGGGGCATTTCGCTACATCGGAATTGCTTATTACAAATTCGGCCGACTTAATCTGCATGATAGAGGTGCTTTAGGATTACAGTTTACGAGTCATTAACCATTCATGAAGAATACGGTTAAACTCATCGGGGTGTTCCATCATGGCTGCATGACCACATTTGTCAATCCAAAATAAATCAGCATCTGGAAGTAGTTTTTGAAATTCTTCGGCAACTTCAGGAGGTGTTACATTGTCATTCTTCCCCCAAATGATACAAGTTGGCGTATCCATATTAGGCAAGTCTTTTGCCATGTTATGTCGAATAGCACTTTTAGCAATTGCTACTGTTTTTACTAATTTGTTGCGATCGTTAACTGTAGCATACACTTCGTCTACAATCTCTTTAGTGGCGACCTCAGGGTCGTAAAACACTTCTTGCGCCTTTTTCTTCATCACTTCATAGTCACTACGTTTGGTGTAACCGCCACCCATAGCACTTTCGTATAACCCAGAGCTTCCTGTAATAACAAGTCCTTTTACTTTCTCTGGATATAACTTCGTATGGTATAAACCAATATGCCCACCTAGAGAGTTTCCTAATAAAATGACTTCGTTAAACCCTTTAAATTCAATGAAATCATGCAAATATTTTGCAAATGTTTTTACATTGGTTTTTAAAAGTGACATTGAGTAAATAGGAAGTTCGGGAATGATGACTTTATATCCGTTGAGGCTAAAAAAGTCCTTTACGGCATCAAAATTACTCAAGCCTCCCATCAAACCATGCAGCACAATAATAGGCGTGCCTTCTCCAACTTCTATGTAGCTGTAGTCTTTCTCTTTTTTTAAACTGTACCCCATTAATCTATGTTCGTCCATTTCCTAACAAAACAAATATAGTTAAATCATTCATATTTCAAGGTTTTTAATCTTTTCAGATTGTAAAGATTTACTACTAACGCTCATAACAGCATTAATTACATCTTGTTACGGTTTTATTTTTTTGTCGAAAGCGTTTCGTTTTTTCGTTTCTGTCGGAAAACTATATTCAGAATTGCCATTAATCGAAAATTTATTAACAATGTGGGGTAAAGTGGTAAAAAGTGGTAAAATTTTCGATATATTTGAATCTCAAAGACTAAAACAGAAACGTATTCCATTGCATTCATTAATAGGCACATACAATTGTAAAGTCGATGCTAAGGGGCGAATGATGATTCCTGCTGGCATGAAAAAGCAGTTGACACCCATATTAGAAAGTGGTTTTGTGTTACGGCGGTCTGTTTTTCAAAAGTGTTTGGAATTGTATCCAATGGCCGAATGG
>CAZLTR010000160.1:0-4485 GCA_964562415.1 uncultured Hyunsoonleella sp.
GCTATGAGCTTCAAAAAGTGCTTCATCTGGTTAAATTTCAACTCATTTTTGGTTAAAAACAAAAAGTCAAAATGAGTTCATATTTATTTTTAGAATATTGATAAAAAATTCTAAAAAGAGAAAATCGTATTAAATTACAAAAGGTAGTTTCAACAAAACTTTAAATAACTGGTCCTAAATAATCTGCATCGATTATTTAGGACTAGCCAATATTACAGACAATCCTCATTATCTTTTGTGAAAATCAATTCATTTATAAAATTATATTTAGACTCTAAGATATGTTCAGTATAGATGATGTTATTGTTATCGTCTCTTTCAACCTTGTCTAAGGTTCTAATAGAAGGGGAATTAACAGGTTCAGCTTTGTAATCAGCAAATATTTTACTTTCAATCAAAAGAGGTTTTTCTACTAAAACTTCTCCCGTAGATGAATTAAATGGGACTAAAACTTTATCATTAGGACTAAATTTTTCTTCAGTGGAAAGTACATAATTTACATCATCTAATGATATTTCTTTACGAATCGTATTACCATTATTTTCATAAGATACTCTAAAAAAAGTGAGGTCTATTGGTCCAGTTGGAATTAGGGTATTTTCGAAATTATATTCTACTATTCTTGTAGGTTTATTGTTAACAAAATTTGAATTAGCTGTGCTATCGATTAATTGGATGCCTTCAGTATTTTCAAAACCATTTACCTCAGCTATTAAATTTTGACTTGTATCATCATAATAGTACTTTCTGAAAAATCTAATAGTGTTATCTCTTTGAAAGGAATTAGATTGTTTAATAAGGCCATTAGGCATGTATTCATAGGTTCTTAGAACCTTTTTAGAGAACATATCTAATACTTGGGAGAGTTTGTTGTTTGTGTTGTAAATGAATTGTCTTTCAGTGTTTATGAAATTTAGACTTTCAGAACCAATAATGTTATTTTTACCAACGTAGTATTGTGTCGCTTCACGAGGTCTTCCTAATGTTTCTCCAACCCTAGAACTAAACATCTTGTTCGTTATTGTAGAGCAAGAAAACTTACTTGGAGATGTGTTTAAATTGTTTGTTATGATTATATCTTTAACAAAAATGGGGTCTGATTTATAATTATAGTACAATGAAGTCGTTTGGTTTCCAGAATTATTTAAATTGAAAATTATTTTAAAATTATTTCCAGGAAGCACTATATGATCGTCAAAATGGATAGCATTAAGACTTTGACGTAATGAAATATCACGTATGTTAAAGTTTTGAATGGGAGACGCATTAGATTTTACAAGTTTGTATTCAAAACTTTGATTATCATAATTAGCGTTTAATAAAAGTGGTCCATCAATTAAATTAGTATTATCAATTAAATTGAATTGTGGTTTTACATTACTAGAAAAAGATCTCATTTTTTTTTCGTTATGGTATATTTCAAAAGAAAAGCTTTGTTCTGAAGCACTGTTTGTTCTTATTGATAAGTCTCCAAAGTCATTTAAAGTAATAATTACATTTTCATTGCTAATATTTCTTATTTTAAAAACACTGTAGTCAACAACACGCGTGTTATTAATTTCAGCTCTTAAAACAAAAACTTGTCCATTTTTTAATGAGTTCGTACTTGTTATTAAATTTTCGTTTTCTATGTCTAAGTTAACGGTATCAGTACTATTGATTTCATCATCTTTTTGGCAAGAGTACATTAAAAAAAATGCGATTAGATAGGTAAGGGCTTTTTTCATTTTATTGTTTAATTTAAGATTTGGGATTATATTTTTTTGTTTACATATAGTTTGTTTTCTCACTGGCTAAGAAAAAACATAATAATTGTATTTGACTTTTCTGAGATGAAATATTTGAATTAATTTGCGAAATAAAATATTTAGAGAGGGTAAGAGGTTTACTTGATTCTTAAATAAGTAGGATTAGACTTTTTCTTTCTAATATCCAAAATAAAGGCGACATATACAAAAATATATTCTAAGGCAATCACCCAAAGGTTCTCAGATTTATCTGCTTTGTTTAGGTTAACATAAGCGAGATAGCTTAGAATAATTACAAAACTCCAAACCAAGGGATATCTGTATTTGGTAAACACCGATAAGATTACTAAGGTTGCTACATACCAAGGATGTACTGTGGTTGAGGTAAAAAAGTAAAACGACAATACCAAAAGCATGGCTGTTATTAAAGGGATAAAAGGTGTGTTTTTTCTAAAAAAGGTAATGGCTAGTGTTACCAGGATAACAATTATAGGTGTTACTTTGCCTATAATTGCAATTTCGTTATAGCCTCTAAAGCTATAGCCTATAGCTCTAGCGACATAATACAGGCTGGCATTAAATTCAAAATTTTGAAACCATAAGGCTACTGTTTGCGAATAATTAGTAATGAATTCTGCATTATAAAAAGGCAGAAATAAAAGCAGTGTTGTGCCTATGATGATGGCATAAAAAGCAGAAAGTTTTCCTAAGTGTTTTAAAACGTTGCTTTTTTTCATAAACCATTGGAAAAATAGCGGTAAAAAGATAAGCGGCATGAGTTTTACAGATATGGAAAGCGCAAAAACAACAGCAGCCCATTGCCATTTTTTTATGTAAAGTAAATACAAACTCCAAACTAAAAAGAAAATCATCACCCCTTCAAAATGGAGATTGCCCACAAGTTCAATTATGATAAATGGATTTAATAGGTACCAATAGATTTGGTGTACAGGTAGTTTTAAGTGTAGCAATAGTTTAGAACCAAAATGGAGTGTCCCAAAATCTGCGGCAATTAATAGTAAACGCATTACGAAAACAGAGCCTAAAAGGCTGTGAGAGGTCCAAGCGTTAGAAATAACAAAACAAAGTTGGTTTATTGGTGGGTAGTTGGTATAATGGCTGGCATTAAGAGCCCCCATACCTTCGCGTAACAGTTGGGCTTGGGGGACAGGAAAGGTACCTTGGCTTATAAAAGACTCTACTGTGTATAAATAAGGATTCAGGCCTTCTAAAATCATTCTGCCATCCCATAAAAACCGGTAAAAATCTTGAGAAAGGTTAGGAATACTTAAAATGAAAAGGGCTCTAAAACCAAAGGCAATATAGGCCAGTGGTTTTAATTGGGTTTTATAGCTTTTAATAAGAAAATAGAAGCAAACAAACAGTATAACGTAGAGCAATAAAAGTGCTGCATAAGCTGTCCTTACCAAATGATACCCAAAGTACCAATAACAAATAACACTAAGTACTATCCATACAATTGGTGTACGGTTGCGTTTTAAAATAGAGATGTTTATTAAGCCCATATAATAGGTGTTAAAGCAATAAAAACGTCTAAAAACAATCCGTTTGAGCTATAGCACTATACTTTAGAGGTTAAAGATTTGAAAAACACATAACCAAAACCTATAAATAACATAAAATGAAATGGAAATAACCCAAAATCACCACCTTGATCGCCTACAATAAACGCACTGTACATACCAAAGCCAAAATATAGCATTAATAGCCCTTCAATAATAACGTTAGCAGAGACTTTACGTTTAATGTACTTGTTGTTTTTCCAGTTGTCTTTAAATTTACTAATGTTAAATTTTGGCGTACGTACAAATTCACTTTTCTTACCCAAATGCCCTTCGAGTACAGCTATAGAATTGTGTAAGGAAAAGCCCATCGCAATAGAAAAGAATACAAAAAACATACCCACATAATTCATAAAACTTATAATGCCTTTACCATACATTTTACGGTACATGATCCAATAGCAAATAAAGAAAATAACAGTGCTTATTACAAAAAAGCTCATGACTATAAAGTAGGACTTTAAATGCTCATATTCATTTTTAATATAAAGCATTGGAATACTTAAAATAGCAACGACAAAAATATTTAAGAACATGGTACTGTTAAGCAGGTGTAACAAACCGTGTAATTTTGTTTTGGCAGAAATATTTTTATTTTTTAGAACACGCCCTAACATTTTTCTAAAATTTTCGGCACCACCTTTGTTCCATCTAAATTGTTGAGAACGAGCAGCACTAATAACAATAGGAAGCTCGGCAGGTGTTTCTACTTCTTCTAAATATTTAAATTTCCAGTTTTTTAATTGTGCGCGGTAACTTAAATCTAGGTCTTCTGTAAGGGTGTCTCCTTCCCAATTACCAGCATCAATAATACATGCCTTTCTCCAGATACCTGCTGTACCATTAAAGTTAATAAAATGCCCTTTAGAATTTCGCCCTACTTGTTCTAATGTAAAATGCGCATCTAGAGCAAATGCTTGTATTTTAGTAAGAATAGAGTAATTGCGATTAATATGCCCCCAACGTGTTTGTACCACACCAATTGCAGAGTCTTTAAAGTACGGAATAGTACGCATTAACCAATCTGGCTTTGGTAAAAAATCAGAATCAAAAATAGCTATAAATTCACCTTTAGCAATTTCCAAGCCTTCTTTTAGAGCCCCTGCTTTAAATCCTGTTCTTACTGTACGCGTAATGTGTTTAATGTCTAAACC
>CAZLTR010000160.1:4495-8300 GCA_964562415.1 uncultured Hyunsoonleella sp.
GCGTACTGGTTACAGTTTCATCGGTAGAATCGTCTAAAACTTGAATTTCTAACTTATCTTTTGGATATTCAATTTTTGAAATATTATCTAAAAGGCGTTCCATGACATACATTTCGTTGTAAACAGGAAGTTGTATGGTAACATATGGAATTTCATTAGGTTTAGACAAATCGAATTTAGCATCGTCTTTACCACGTTTAGCCGATAAATAATTGAATAAAAGATTAAGCTGCGCTAATGCATACATGAAAATGAGTAGCAGTGCGATGGTATAAATAACTATGATAACGGTTTCTACAAACATTACTTGAGACTATATTTGAATATCCAACTTAATATTTTTATGCCTGCAAATATAGCACCTTTTACCGTTCCTGAAACTTTTGACACGCCTATTCTATTTCTGTAGTTCACAGAGACTTCTGTGTAGGATAATTTTTTCTTAATTGCTTTTAATTGCATTTCTACGGTCCATCCATAAGTTTTATCCTCCATGTTTAGTGCTTGTAATTTGTCGTATTTGATGGCGCGAAAAGGCCCTAAATCTGTAAACTTAGCCCCAAAAAACAAGCGCATTAAAGAGGTGGCAAGCCAATTTCCAAAAATTTGAGGAAAGGTCATTGCCCCATCTTCTCGAAGTGTTTTTACGCGAGCTCCTATAACTAAATCTATTCCATCATTAAGAATAGGTGCTACTATTTTTGTGAGTTCTTCGGGATAGTCGCTATAATCGCCATCTAAAAACACAATAATATCAGGGGGCGTAGGCTTACTTGCTATATAAGCCATACCTTTTAAACAAGCATAACCATAACCTCTGTTAGTTTCGGTTAATACAGTAGCGCCAGCGTCTTTAGCATTGGCTTCTGTAGCATCGGTAGAGTTATTACTCACAACTATTATTTCCTCAACGGTATCGGGAATGTCACGAATGACATGCGCTATAGAGTCTGCCTCATTGTAAGCAGGAATGATCACATTTATTTTGGTCATTTTAAATCATTGAGATTATTTTCCTCTCGGAAAGATTTAAAATCTGTCCATTCCTTTATTTGTTTGCCAGAATCATAGCGTTTGGCAGAGGTAAGTCTTTCGTTACTATACATTAAACAGTATCCATTTTTAATATTGTCTTCCATTTGGCATTTATGATGCACTTTTTCTGAGGCATCATAGAATAACCACCAGTCATTTTTTTTGCCATTTTTAAAATGCCCTTCACTTTCTTTTTTGCCATTCTGGTGGTAAAAGTACCAATAATTTACGGGGCTATCATTCTTAAAACTGCCTTGTTTCTTGATTGTGCCGTTTGCATAGAAAAATGTCCAATGCCCTTCTTTTTTACCGTTAGAATAGGCACCTTCACTTTGCAAAGTACCATTGGTGTAATATTGTCTCCAATAGTTTATTGGCGTGTTATTTCGATAGGCACCTTCCACTTGTAAAATACCCGATGTACTATAAACACGCCAATATCCTGTTTTTTGGCCGTTAGTATAACTGCCTTCTTTTTCTAATTTGGAGTTATTGTAATAATAACTCCAAAATTTATCTTTAGTACCATTAGCTGTAAAAGCGCCACTTGATTTTAAAATACCTTGGGGGTAATAAAATTTCCAAAAATCTACTTTAGTGCCATTGTCTAACCATCCTTCCGATTTAATAGTACCGTTCTCGTAAAACGTTCTTTCGAAACGTTTTTGAGCACAAGCTGTAATCGTTAATAAAAGGACTAATAATGCTAGAAAATTTAACCTGTACATGAGGGAGATGCTTTAACAGTTGCTAATTCACTAATTTAGTTTTTATTATTCACTAAATCCATTAAATCCACATCATTCCCCAAAAGTACTTGATTTGCATCAATACGCCCTTCTAAAGGCCCATTTTCTAATTTTAAAACACCTCTAGGGCAAACTGCAGAACATACTCCACAACCTACACAACTAGAGCGTACAATGTTTTCTCCTTTTTGCGCATAGGCTCTTACATCGATACCTTGCTCACAATAGGTAGAACAATTTCCACAAGAAATACATTGACCGCCATTGGTCGTAATTCTAAATTTAGAAAATAAACGTTGTTGAATACCTAAGACTCCTGCCATTGGGCAACCCATACGACACCATACACGGTTTCCTAATATAGGATAAAACCCAGTACCAATTACTCCTGAGAAAATAGAGCCAATACCAAAAGCATAAAAACTTCTTAAAGCGGCGTCTCCTGCGTATACTTTTGTGTTTAATCCGAAAGATAGGTTGGCAGCGTCTATTTTAATTTGACTTAAATCTATAAAAGCAATTAATACAATAAACCCTATAGTTAAGGCGTAAAAACCTATAGCTCCGGTTAAAGCATCTTTCTTTAATTCTTTTCTTTTCCAATACGCTACTCCAGCAAATACTGCAGTAAGGAATACAGCAACACTTGTTAAGAATACATTTTTTGTAAACCAATATTTGTTAGGGTCGTAACCTAGGTACGTAGAAATAGTCGCTACAGTCATAACTACAGAAAATACAAGTACAGCATTAATCATCCAGCGTTCTAGTTTCCATGCGCTCATACTTTTGTCTGAAAGTTGACGGAAAGAATCACCAGCAGTTTCTGCTAAACCACCACAACCACATACCCAAGAACAGTACCAGCGTTTTCCATATTTATAAGTTAAAAACGGAGATACGACAAATACCATGAGTATGGCTAAAATTAAAAAGAATAGACCTATAGTTTGGGCATTTATAAATTGATCGATACGCCATTGCTCAAAAGCATAATAGTTTAACGGCCACATGTTTTTTAAGTCATTATAAGGTAATGAAAACGTATCAGAGTTTAAACGTGCCATTAACTCAGGAATCACAAAAGCAAAGGCAGTTTGAAAGAACATAACACTAAGTGTACGCAATTGCTCATATTTATTATGCTTGTATTTCATTAAAAATTTAATACCAAACGCTAATATAGCAACGGTGTAAAGTGTACCGTAAACAAACCACTGGCTTGCAGGGTTGCCACTTAACAAACGGCTTAAAGGATCGAACAACCCAACAATACCTGTATTGCTACCATCTACACCTTGACCTAAGCCTAAAAGTTCTGCAAAAAAGTATAAAACAATGTAAAACCCAGTAAGCGAGATTCCAGCAATCCAACCTAAGAATCCTCGACTAGAAATACTTTTAAACCAAACACCATGGTTTTTAATGCCTTGTAACTTGTCCATATACAAGCCTCTGGAATATAGTATGATGCCACTAGCTATAGCTAAAAGAGAAATGGTAAGCCATAAGCCGTTATTTTCGAAATTATTAAATAAAGAGAGTACAATTATGGCTAAACCACCAAATCCTATGATTGTACCTATTTTTTGTAGAGTGTTTAAATGATCTGATGCGTCTCCTGTTAGAGACATATTACGTTGTATGGTTCCCATGTTTTTAAGCTGTAATTAGGTTGTTTTTAAATGCGTTTAAAATGTCTTTTTCGAAATGTTTGAAAAATTCAGGATCGAAATTAGCTTCCGCTAAATGATCCATAACGTAATTCACGTCTTTTTGTTCAGTAAGCCATCTATCGAAGACTTCATGTCGCATTCTAATACCAAAAGTGTTAATTCCTAAGAAAAGGTTAGTTGTTGTGTCGTAACAAACGGTAATACATTTCGTGTCGTCTTCATGTTCCCAGTGAAAATGTGCTTCGTTTTCTCTAGGTTTTGCAAAAACCCAACCATAAGTCTGGTATTCTATATCTAGGAATTTAGCAGAATTGAACCAATGTCCAGGTTTGTATTGTATACGGT
>CAZLTR010000161.1:0-8299 GCA_964562415.1 uncultured Hyunsoonleella sp.
CAGTATTTAAAGATCAGCCTGGAGGATTCTTAGATCAACGTAGCTTTGCATGGGAGACAAAATTCTTCTACGATAGAACGTTTGGAGCTAATAAGTGGCAAGTATTTACAGAAGTAGATACAAAATTGAATTTTGGAGATAATAGAGAAAACGTTGCACCAGATGAAAATTCGTCTGAACGATTTGCAGGAACGAGTTTGTTTTTACCGTTAAGTGCATTTTTGAGTTACTTTCCGTCATCAAAGTCTACAGTCTTTGTAAACGCACAACAAACGTTTTTAATAGGAATAGACAATCCACAGTTTAATGGAGGAGGAAATTTTTCTCAAAATGCGACACAGTTAGGTTTGGGTGCAAAGTATCAATTAACGCAGGTCCTTAATATTGAAGGTTCATTTGGGAAGTTTGTTAGAGGAAACAATTTTCAAGGTTTAGGCCAAACATTTAGTATTGGTTTAAGAGCTTTATTTTAATAACGTAGAGCATTAAAATTTAGATTAAATTAGGAGTTTAAAACAAATCGTTTTTATGAGATTTTTTAAACTCCTAATTATAATGGTACTGTTGAGTTTTCAATCGTGTACCGCACAGTTGCAAAAAATTAATGGTGTTAGCTTTGTAGCATCTACATCGCCTATTAATGCGTCGCATGTTACACCGGTAGTAGATGTGCATGCAAATTATGCTGCAGTAATGCCTTTTGGTTTTATAAAAGACATAAAAACACCAGTAATTAGATACAACAGTTCGAAGCAATGGTTTGGAGAAACAAAAGCTGGCGTTAAACAGTATATAGAGGTTTTAAAAGATCAACACATAAAAGTGATGTTGAAACCTCAAATTTGGGTATGGCATGGCATATTTACAGGCTATATAGAAATGGAAAATGAAGCAGATTGGAACGCTTTAGAAGCCAGTTATAGCACATTTATTTTAGACTATGCTCAATTAGCACAAAAAGCCCATGTAGATTTGTTTTGTATAGGCACAGAATTAGAGCAATTTGTAACGCAAAGGCCTAACTATTGGTTAGCACTTATTAAGAAAATTAGACAAATTTATAAAGGCAAATTAACTTATGCTGCCAATTGGGATGAGTTTAAACGCACGCCTTTTTGGGATAAATTAGATTTTATTGGTGTAGATGCTTATTTCCCAGTGAGTACTCTTAAAACACCTACTGTAGAGGCCTGCCTTGAAGGATGGCGTACACATAAACCCATTATAAAGCAAGTTTCAGAAGCTTATAAAAAGCCCGTGTTGTTTACAGAATTTGGGTATAGAAGTGTAGACTATACAGGGAAAGCACCATGGGAAAGCGATCGTAGTAAAACTCAAGTCAATTTAGAAGGCCAAAGCAATGCAACAACGGCTTTATTTAAAGTGTTTTGGCATGAGGACTGGTTTGCTGGAGGCTTTGTATGGAAATGGTTTCATGACCATAATCGTGCTGGTGGTGTAAGTAATTCACGTTTTACCCCACAAAATAAACCAGTAGAACAAATTATAAGAACTTACTATCAAATAGAATGAACGTTTTAAAATGCATATTGGCGATTGTATCCTTGGTGTTCGTATCGTGTAGTGAAGCCACAAGGACATTTCCAGAGGAAACCACCTTAGCCAATTATGTATTAAACCAATCTATAGAAACAGGAGCCGTTATCGCTTGCGCAGCTAGTGATGTCTTACAAGCTAATGTGCTTACATTTTATTATCCCGAAGAAGGTGCTACACATGTGCGTTTGTATGGAACAGAGACCGCTACGGTAGATGCTACTAATTTTTCCAATTACAAACAGATTTTTGCGAACAGTACCCCCGTATTTAATGGGAGTTTGAGGCGTTTTACACAAGATGCAACGGGAGATAAATGGTTGATTGTTACTTTTGAATTGGATGGTGATATAAAAATTTCTAACCCTATTAGAAGCAAACAAGAGACCAAGCCTACGCTATGGGAAGATATTGTAGCGATAGACCAAACACAACTCGAAATGCCACTATTTTCATGGCAAGATAATTTCGTCGATGACAATGCTATTTATTTTCAGGTGCTTACAACACATCAGGGCGATTTACTTTCAGGAACATATACCAACGAGAATACGTTTCAGTATTACAAATTAAATAATGTGGTCTTGAACATTACCAAGCAAGAACCACCAGTATTACAACGAGGTACGGCATACCTTTTTACGCTCATGGATGTGAGTCGCGATAATTGGGTAAATGTGGTCACCTTTAACAAACAATTTACGGTAGAATGAAAAAAATATGTATCCTCATTTTTTTAATTGCATTTGGAGCTCTACAAGCTCAAGAACAAACCATTACTAAAGTTACTATAGAAGGGAATAAGCGCACAAGAACATCTTTTTTAAAGCGATTAGCTTTTGTGAAAGAAGGAAGTGTTTTAGATACGGTTAGAGTAAACTCAGATGTGCGACGTTTAAAGCTTTTAGCATCGGTAGCCAATGTAACGTCTAAACTGGAGCCCCAAGACGATGGGTATCATTTAACGTATACAATCGAAGAGAATTTTGCCATTATACCAGGGTTGAATATTTTCACAGATAATAATGACGAATTTGCTTATCGCGTTTCGCTTTTTGATTTTAATTTTTTAGGACGAAATCAAATTCTAGGAGGGTTTTACAGTAAAGATGTGTTTAATTCTTTTGGTGCATTTTGGGAGGCTCCTAATTTATTTTCAAGGAAATGGGGAATTGGTATTAACTATCAAAATAATATATCCCAAGAACCTGTCTTTTTTCCGAATGAACAAGATGTTAATTACGAGTTTAATAGCAGTGCTTTTCAAGCAAGTGTGATCTATGAACGGGATTTTAAGAATCGATTTGAATTAGGGTTTAATATCTCTAGAGAAACTTACGATTTTATAGAAGGCAACCTTCCTGCAGGTATTCCAAGAAATTTAGGGGCCGATAAGTTAACGGTAGTAGGAGAATATGAACACAATCAAATACATATTTTTTATCAATATCAGGAAGGATTTAGAAATATCTTAAACTATAGATTTGTAACAGGGTCTCAGGGGCAGAATGATTTATTAACGAATTTCTTTTTAGGCCGAAATGATTTTGAATATTTTAAACGTGTTGGTGCCCGAGGGAATTGGGCGAACCGTTTGCGTCTAGCATATGCTTCAAACGACGATACGCCATTTGCACCGTTTGCCTTAGACAATCAGTTAAATATTAGAGGTGTTGGGAATACCATAGACCGCGGTACGGCAGCTGTTGTTGTGAATACAGAGTACAGGCATACCCTTTATGAGAAAGGCTGGTTTGTCATACAAAGTAATGCGTTTATAGACGTGGGAACATGGCGTAATCCTGGAGGCAGTTTTACCGATTTGGTAGATGGTAGTACCGTACGGTTTTATCCTGGTTTAGGCGTGCGTTTTATTCATAAGCGTATATTCAATGCGGTTTTTAGACTAGATTATGGTTATGGTATAGGAGATTCTGCAACAAACGGAATAGTATTCGGTATAGGGCAATACTTTTAGAATAAATATGTTTATTTTTATGGTCACCTAAAGCTTCTATTAATGCGACATAAAATACTATTTGTTCTGGTTACATTAACTAGCGTACTATGCCATAGTCAAACCAATAGTGTTGTAGATGTAAAAGTACAAGGAAATAAGCGTTTAAAAGCGTCTTTTATAAAGCGCATATCAAATGTAAAACCAGGATCTGTTTTAGATTCCACGCTGTTAGAACGGGATATTTTACGCCTAAAACGCTTGCCTTCTGTGGCGCATGCGTATTATCAAGTGTTTCATTCTCATGACGACGGGTACAATGTATTTTATAATGTAGAAGAAAATTTCACTTTAATTCCTTCTGCTAATATTTTCACAACCAATGATGACGAGTTTGCTTACCGCATCGGCTTGAATGAATTTAATCTTCTGGGACGAAATATTGCTTTTGGAGGCTTTTATCAAAAAGATATCTACGATAGTTATGCGCTTAATTTTAGAGCGCCTTTTCTGTTTACAAACCGTTTAGGAATTGCTGTTAATTATCAAAACTTAACCACTTTAGAACCTGTGTTTTTTGATAACACGTCTTCAGATTATAAATATAATAACACCTCTTATGAAGTTTTAGGACTTTATAAATTTAACTTTAACAATAGAGTAGAGTTAGGCGCTACTTATTTTATTGAAGATTACGAATACCAATCTGGAGCGACGAGCCCAGATGTGCCACTGTCTTTAAGAGTCCCAAAATGGTTGCTTAAAGGCATATATGAATACAATGGTCTCGATTACCAGTACCAATATGTCTCTGGTTTTAGGAGTGTGTTTAATTTGCAATACGTAACGTCTACAAATGCAGTATTACCAGATTTTGTGATTGGTTGGAATGATTTTTTCTACTATTTACGTGTGGGTGAAAAGGGAAACTGGGCTAATAGACTTAGATTGGGCGTTTCTACTAACGCAGATTCGCCATTTGCACCTTTTTCTGTAGATAATAATTTAAACATTAGAGGCGTAGGAAATGTGATTGACAGAGGTACAGGAGTTATTGTCTTAAATACAGAATACCGACACACCTTTATAGACAGTTCTTGGTTTATTTTTCAAGGCAATGCGTTTATAGATGGCGGGTCATGGCGTAACCCAGGTGGTGATTTTGGCGATTTTGGAAATTCGCAAAATATAAGAGTGTATCCAGGATTGGGGTTTCGCCTAACGCATAAAAAAATCTATAACGCCACCTTTAGAATCGATTATGGTTATGGCATCACTAAAGATGCAACACAAGGTTTTGTGTTTGGTATTGGGCAGTATTTTTAAATACTGTAGCAGGGTTAATCAAAACTTAACCCTTATTTGTTTTCTGCTCTCAAGTAATCTTTTAGTTTTGCCAAAAAAATAGATATGCGCACGTTTGCAATTGGAGATATTCACGGGGGATTAAAAGCTCTAGTACAAGTTTTAAATGGTATAGAAGTTACAGATGAAGATCGGCTTATTTTTATGGGCGATTATGTAGATGGTTGGAGCGAGTCTGCGCAGGTAATTCAATTTTTAATAGAACTGTCAGAAACCATTACATGTACATTTATAAGAGGCAATCATGATGTATGGTGTGAAACCTGGTTGCGCACTGGCGAGGTTAACCCTACTTGGTATATGCATGGGGGCAAAGAAACTATGGAGAGTTATGAGGGGCTTTCCAAAACGGAGAAGCAACGTCATTTACAGTTTTTTGAAAATTTAAAAATGTACCACCTCGATAAGGCCAATCGCTTGTTTTTACATGCAGGTTTTACATCCATGCATGGTGTAGAAAAAGAAGTGTTTGAAACCACGTTATATTTTGACAGAACGCTTTGGGAAATGGCATTGACGATGGATAAAAACATCACTAAAGACTCTGCATTATATCCTAAGCGCTTAACGCATTACCATGAAGTTTATATTGGGCACACACCTACGACTAATTTTAAGGAAACTGTACCAATGCAGGCGGCTAATGTATGGAATGTCGACACAGGAGCTGCTTTTAAAGGCAAATTATCTGCAATGAATATAGAAACGAAAGCTGTAGTGCAAAGTGCTGCGTTACCAAGTTTGTATCCTAACGAAAAGGGAAGGAATAAATAAAATGTTACTCTGCAGTGGCCAAGGAAAAAGACACTAAGACGATGGTTTAGGGGAAACGAATTTTTTACTATAATATGCCGTTAATTCCGCTGGGGAAGCGCCTAATTTGCGTTTCAAATGAATGCGCCAAAAATAATATTGTGTTTTCCATACGCCGTGTTTTTTGTAACAGCGTGCAGAAGTGGTAAGCCACTTTTGGATTACCACGAATTGCTTTCTAGTATATAATTTTTTGATAAAATCATTGTCCTCATAAATTAAGAACGCTTCGTCATAACCACCAATATTAGCAAAAAGCGATTGGGTTATAAATAAACTTTGATCGCCACCTCTACTAGCCATAATGGGTAAGGCTGTGAGCCAACCTGCAAGTTTTAGCCACCAATGGTTGCTGTTAAAACGCATTCTAAAACAGCCTGCTTGGTTGCCTTTTCGTAATTGAGATAAAATATAGTGGTCAAAATCTTTTGGAGGGTAAGAATCTGCATGTAAAAAGTAAAGTACAGAACCCTTGGCATGTGCAGCTCCAATGTTCATTTGTTTGGCACGTCCTTTGGGAGAACTAATACAGGTCACCCCGTTTACAGCCGTAGCGTTTTTTAAGGTGGCATCGGTGCTGCCACCATCTACAACAATAATATCTGCAATATGTTTGGCGGTACTATGGGTTATTAAATGTTGAAGCAGAACACTAATAGTTTCTGCTTCATTGTAAGTAGGAATAATGATAGATATTTTACTCATTCAAACTCCAATTGTAATCTTTAAATCGTTTTTTGGCGTTTCCAGCAATTTTAACGTCGCTGTATGTGTTTAAAAAGTCAATAAGGCTACCGTCTTGTTTAAAATCTTTCGCAAACCATTGGAATATTTTCGAAAGCTCTAAAGTATGAGCAGTGATCGTGTTTCTTGCTTTGTCGCTTAAAAATTCTTTTGTAGCCGCGGTAAGCTGTTGGTCCATACTAGAGGCTTTAAACGTTTTATTTTGCAGTTTAGGACAAGAAAAAGAGGCACATACAATGGCAAAATGAATGCGAGGATCGTCCATTTTTCTTAGGATGTCATGCTCAATTTCATTTAAATTATACCATTTATTGCCCAGTTTCCAAAAACGCTGATCCCAAGGTTTACTAATGTCTTTAATGCTTTTTACAGGCCAATGGCGTAAAATTAAATCTATAGTAAGTGCATTGTAGGCATTAATCCAATAGGCTAATTTATCGTTTTTAGACCAACTGTCTTTAGGCATGTTTGCGCCCAAATAGGTGATGTATGCTTTTAAAGCTGAACGGTCTTGTCTAAAACCATTGTAATTAACATTGCCCTTGGTGGAGACATGCTTTTGCAACAAGGTGTTAAAAGCTGTATGTGTAACCGTAGTTTTAGGTGCTGTCGCTACCACTTTTTCTACCGTTTCACTAGCCTTTTCTACAGAAGTCTCTATAGCAGTTTCTGTAGGGGTTACTACTGCCGTTTCAATAGTTTCTTTTGCATCCATGACAGTCGTCTCTACTGGTGTAACAGGGGCGGCAGGAGCCGTTACCTTTTCTACAGGTGTAACAACTTCCTTTTGAGTTTGTGTCACTGTTTCTTTAGTGCCTCCACAGGAGGTTATGAAACAGAATGTAAGTACAGCTAAAAAATATTTCATAAACTTATTTGTCATTAGGTATCCATCGTATTTTGTGAACTAGCAACACCCGCCACCATCGTAGTGGTATGTTGATGGGCTAAAAAAGATATCATCTCTGTTTAAATCTGCCAATGCCGCAGCGGTTTTGTCGCAAATCGCTAAAGGCTGATTTTTGAGTAAGATGTGTCCTTTTTTATCATCAAAGTAGTCCTCTTCACCATAATAAATTGCTGCTTTACCTGTAAAGATGCACGGGCCATCTTTTGGCATAGGGTCTTTTATAGCAGCCACCTCAATCGATTCGATATAAATCAACTCTTCAGTAGGGTAGTGCTTAGGGTCTAAAATTCTATACGGTTTTCTGGCTCTTATTTCTATGGTACCAAAACCAGCATCGGTAAGTGCTTTTACATATTCTGCTATTGGTAAACTGCCACTTAAACAAAGCGCTCTTAGGCGTTCGTCGTTGCGCAAGGTGTCGTTCATAGGTTGTTCACAAGTAGGATCACTCATTACAAGGCGACCATGAGGCTTTAATACGCGGTACATTTCGTCTATGGCTTTCTTTAAATCTTCTGCTTTAAAAATGTTAAATAAACAGTTTTGAGCAGCCACATCAATAGAATTATCTTCTACAGGTAAGTTTAAAGCGTCTCCTTTTTTTAGATCTACAAAATCACTTTTAAACCAATCGTTTTGAGCTTCTGCTTCTTTAAAGTTTTTGCGAGAGGCTTCTAGCATTTCATCTACAACATCTACACCAACAACACCTCCTTTTTGACGGTTGAAGTAAGAGAATTGTAGCAATTCCATACCGCCACCAACACCTACATACAACATTTTAGGATTGTTGGTTAAATCTCTAGCATGTACTGTAGAGCCACAACCATAATTCATCTCCTGCATGATTTTTGGGATTTTTAAGCCTGGTAGCTCCCAAATAGGGTTTGTTGTGCAGCATAAACCAACATCTGGCGTTAAGGCTGCTTCTTTGTATACATCGTGGGTGGTGT
>CAZLTR010000162.1:0-8258 GCA_964562415.1 uncultured Hyunsoonleella sp.
ATTATAGTGAAGCGGGTGCAGAAATATCTAAAGATACCGCAAAAGTCTTTTCATGCCCTATGGTGCTTAAAGTGGAACCGCCTAGTCTAGAACAGATAAAGCTTTTAAACCCACAAGCCTTGTTAATTTCTGCGCTACAACTCAAAACACAAAACAAAAAGTATTTTGAAGCTTTAGCTGCAAAACGCATTACGGCTTTGGCTTTCGAGTTTATTAAAGATGAAGATGGCACCTACCCTGCTGTACGCTCCTTAAGTGAAATTGCAGGTACAGCATCTGTTTTAATTGCCTCAGAACTATTATCTAACAGTCCTAATAGTTCTGGTTTAATGTTTGGTAATATAAGTGGTGTACCTCCTGTAGAAGTGGTGATATTAGGTGCAGGTACTGTTGGAGAATACGCCGCCAGAAGTGCTATTGGATTGGGCGCTGGCATTAAAGTATTTGACAATTCTATCACCAAATTAAGACGCATTCAAGCTAATTTAGGGCGTCCTTTATTTACATCGACCATACAACCTAAAAATTTAACCAAGGCCCTAAGGCGTTGTGATGTGGTTATAGGTGCGGTTAGAGGTATTAATCGTTCACCAATTGTAGTCTCAGATCATATGATTCAACACATGAAAAAAGGTGCGGTTATTATAGATGTGAGTATAGACATGGGAGGTTGTTTTGAAACTAGTGAAGTAACTACACATAAACAACCTACATTTACCAAACATGGTGTAATCCACTATTGCGTTCCTAATATACCTGCCCGTTATTCTAGAACAGCTTCTATATCGATTAGTAATATTTTCATGCCTTATCTTATGAAAATAGCAGAAGATGGTGGCATAGAAAATTCTTTGAGATTTGACAAAGGTTTAAAAAATGGATTGTACTTTTACCACGGAATTTTAACAAATAAATCGGTGGGCGAATGGTTTGATTTAAAACATAGCGATGTTAATCTCTTAATTTTTTAAATTTAAACGCCCCTGCCCAACTCAAAACTGTCTACATGTCATTAATTCAACGTATTGGTTACTATCTTGGTGGTTTCTCTATAGGTCTCGTTATTTTAGCCTTTTTTTTAAATGGAAAAAAAACATCCTGCGCTTATGGGCCTGAAGCTCGAGTTTTAAAAGCCATCAATTCCAAAACATTGTACTATACCCCTACTGTCCATAATAAAATTGATACTTCGCTCATTAAAAAACTTCTCAAAACTGGGTCTGTTGTATTTTCTAAGAGTGATAGTAGAAAAAAACCATGTGGTATGTATACTGTAGAAAGTGAATTAGAAGACAAAGACCTCTTTTTTTCTGTTGAGAACTGCGACAGTTTAGTTAAAATTCTTGATGTGACATTTAAAGAATGATAAAACGTTGTTTCGATTTTTGCTTTGCCTTAATAGGACTTATCTGTTTAGCTCCTATTTTAATTCTCATTGCCTTATGTATTAAAGTAGATTCTAAAGGCCCTATTCTGTTCATACAAGAACGTGTTGGCCAACATAATATAACGTTTTCCATTTATAAGTTTAGAACCATGTTTGTGCAATCACAACAAAAAGGCCTGCTCACTATTGGAGATAGAGATAATAGAGTAACCAAAGTTGGTTACCTCTTAAGGAAATACAAATTAGATGAATTTCCGCAACTATTTAACATTATTAAAGGCGATATGAGTTTTGTAGGACCAAGACCAGAGTTACGTTACTATGTTAATTTTTACAAGCAGGAAGATCTTATTATTTTTAAATTAAAACCAGGTATCACAGGATTAGCCTCGTTAGAATACCGTAATGAAGTAGAATTGCTAAAACAAGCTGATGATCCCGAGAAATATTTCATAGAAACTATCATTCCTGATAAGTTAAAATATAATAAGCGTTACTTAAAACAACACAATTTATTTTTCGATTTAAAACTAATTGCCATTACCATTTTCAGGGTATTCATTAAAACATAAACAAACATTCCTAGTTAATGTTTGTTTTATAAAATTTATTTATTTTCACTATAATAAATTTAGCCCTAAATGGATAGTTCTACTTATGATCGTATTAAAACATTAATTGAAAACGCCAATCTTTTCAATAACAGTAGGTCTAAACACTCCATTTCACATTCTATTGATTTTTCTAATGAAATCATTCTAGTAACAGGAGCCGCAGGTTCTATAGGCAAAGAGGTGGCATTGCAATTACTCCCCTCGAAATTTAAACAACTTATTCTTTTAGATCATGCAGAAACGCCTCTATTCTTTTTAAAAAAGGATATTGAAGAAACCAAAGCCACCAATGTAAAATTCATTTTAGGAGATATTAAGGATTCTTCTGCTATACTGTCTATTTTTAAAACCTATAAACCTACTATAATAATTCATACCGCAGCATACAAACACGTAACTTTAGCCGAGGCTAATCCAATTGCAACTATTAAAACAAATATTTTTGGCACCATTAATTTAGCTAAAGCTGCACAAAATTATAATACAAAACGGTTTATATCAATCTCTACAGATAAGGCAGTCGAACCTATAGGCGTTATGGGAATGACTAAATTAATTGCAGAACATTATCTTGAACAGTTTAATGGAGGTTTTACAGAATTTATAAGTGCGCGCTTTGGCAACATTTTTGGTTCTAATGGGTCTGTCGTCCCTATATTTTTAAAACAACTTCAACAAAATAACAGCATAACGGTTACGCATAAAGATGCTACACGACTATTTATAAACAAAACCGAAGCTTGTAGCTTAATTCTTAAACTGACTGTAATGCCCCATTTGAAATATAAAAAAGTAGCTTTCAATATGGAAGCCCCTATTAAAATAATAGACCTAGCCACTGTTTTTAGTCAAGTCATGATTAACACTCTTAAAACATGCTCATCTTCTCCCCCAACCATTAAAATATCTGCTTTAGCAGAAGGTGAAAAATTACACGAGACTATGATTGCCTCTCACGAAACACTTATGTCTAGTTCATGTAAAGCCATACATTACATTAAAACTAATAATCCCCTTAAACCTCTAAATTTAAACACATTAAAAGCATTAGACGAAACGGTAAATCACAAAGCTATTAAAACCGAATTATTACGCCTTTGTAAAATTTAGTAGCGTTCTTTTATTAGGGAATATTTTTTTTAAAATATAGCCTTAACCCGTTTTCTGTATTAGAAAGTCGTCATGAAGCTGAGATGTTCAATACGTGCTAGTGTTTTCTCAGTTTTAGCATAATAGCGTTATGGTGAAACTGAAAAACGCAGTTTACGATAGTATGTGAAAGCGATCACAGCTGTAATAGATGTTCTAACGTATAAAACGGATTTAAGTTTACCAAGATAATTGCAATGAGACTACTGTATTAGACAAAATCTACGTAATTTTACGGGCTAAAATTGTACTATACATGGAATCTATAACAGCTAATAACGGTATAATCCACTTTCAAGACGCATGCTATACAGCGCTTAATGCGCATATAAAAACACATAACTTTTCTAAAATTTTTATTTTAGTAGATTCTAACACGCACGAGCATTGCTTATCTCGTTTTTTACCACTTCTAGAAACATCACTAACTATAGAAGTGATTGAAATTGAGGCAGGAGAAGTTCATAAAACTATAGAAACTTGTGTGGGTGTATGGAATACCTTATCGGATTTAGATGGCGATAGAAAAAGCCTTTTGATTAATTTAGGCGGTGGTGTGGTAACCGATTTAGGAGGCTTTGTTGCTTCTACTTTTAAACGCGGAATTGCATACGTAAATATTCCTACCACCCTATTATCTATGGTAGATGCCTCTGTTGGAGGTAAAACAGGAGTTGATCTAGGCACTCTAAAAAATCAAATAGGAGTAATAAGTACTGCTGCTCTTGTTTTAATAGATACAGCATATCTAGCTACACTTCCTAAAAATGAAATGCGTTCTGGTTTGGCTGAGATGTTAAAACACGGTTTGATTAGTAGTGAAGGTTACTGGAATAAGTTTCAAAATTTTTCCGATTTAAATTTAGAAGATTTAGATGCTTTAATTTATGAATCTGTTTTAATAAAAAAGGCTGTTGTAGATGAAGATCCTTTCGAAAACGGACTTAGAAAAACACTCAACTTTGGACACACACTAGGTCACGCCATAGAATCGTATTGTCTTAGTAATCCTAATAAAACAAGTTTGTTACATGGAGAAGCTATAGCTATAGGTATGGTTTTAGCGCTTTATTTATCTCAAAAACTAACAGGCTTTCCGGCTAATAAAGTTAAAGAAATAAAACAGCTCTTTAAAAAATACTACGGTAAAGTAACCTTTGAAACTAAAGATTATGCTCCTATTATAGCGCTTATGAAATACGACAAAAAAAATTCGCATGGCAATATTAATTTTGTTTTACTAGAAGCTATAGGAAAAGCAAAATTAGATTGTGCTGTTGAAGAAACTTTAATCCTAGAGGCATTTAAATTCTATCAAGACAACGAATAAAGCTAGCTTAAAATTAGCTTTTACTTATAAAAAACTACAGCCAGTACATTAATATATACTGGCTGTTCTGTTTCAATTTCTAAAATATTTTATTTTCTTGAAAACCACCTTTTCTTTTCAGGAGCTCCATAATAACCGTATTTAGCACCATAACCAAAGTTAGATTGGTCTACATCATTTACCGCTAACATAATACCATTAAGTTTACTATTTTCTTTAAGGTCTTTTACAAAGCTTAAAATCTCTTTCTCAGTATAATTTGCTCGTGTAATATAAACTGTATGTCCTGCATATTTACTAATTAATAATGTATCAGTCACTAACATCGAAGGTGCTGTATCGACCACAACATAATCATAATCTTGAGAAACTGTATCGAATAATTCTTGTAAACGTTCTTCATTCATCAATAAATCTGCTGGGTTTGGTGGTACCTTACCAGAGAGCAAAACATCTATTACTATATCGTTTACATTGGCCGTTTGTATCACATCATTAATAGCTATAGTCTCATCTGATAAAAACGCTGTAAGACCGATAGCCTTAGTCGCGTCTGTATTAAGGCCTGTAAATACTTGAGGGTTCCTAATATCGGCACCTATAATTAGTACTTTCTTTCCTGTACTTGCCATCGTTAGGGCCATATTCATAGAAAAAAACGACTTTCCTTCTCCGTTAATCGTCGAGGTTACAAAAATGACATTATCATTATATTCGACATGCCGTCCACGTCTCACAAAATCAAAATTAGTTCTTAAAATCCTAAACGATTCCGATAATATTGAACGGTCGTTTTTCTTAATCAATAATTTATCGGTACCTCGTAATCTAGGAATTTCACCAATAATTGTCATGTCTTTAACAAGCGCATCTAGATCTTCTTTATTATGAATTTTATTATCTAATAAATCCTTAGCATAAAAGATTCCAAAGGGGATGATAAAACCTAAAAATAAGGCTCCAACATATAAAATTTTACCATTAGGAGATACTTTTCCTAAACTATAAGCACTATCAATAACCTTTACATTAGAAGAGGTTACTGTTTGAGATATAATAGCCTCTTCCTTTTTTTCTAACAGGTACAGATATATGGATTCTTTAATTCCCTGCTTGCGCTCTATAGAACGCAACCTATTTTCTTGAGCTGGTACAGATGATATTTTAGAACTAAAACTCTGGTACTGATTTTGTAAACTGTTCAATTGTATATTCAACGACCTTAAAGTAGCTTCAATGTTTTGTCTTAGGTTTGTTCTAACATTTCTTATAGTTTGGTCTAACTCTAAAACTACAGGGTTATTTGCACCTGCACTTTTTAAATAATTTTGACGCTGTACAATTAATTGGTTGTATTGTGCACAAAGCGCACTTATAGAAGCATCACCTAAGTTTGTTGGAATAGATTGATACGTATTCGAATTATTATTTAAACGTTCTTTCGTATAATTTAATAACCTAAGTTGTGTATTAATAGTTTGCATTTGTTGTTCGTTCTGAAAACTAGAACTCACAAATTGATCGGCTTGTGTACTAACGTCTGTAACCTTATTATTTATTTTAAACCTTACAATGCTATCATCTACATTCACTAAATCTGAAGCTATACGACTAATACGTTCGTCAATGAGTAATACTGTTCCTTTAGATTTTCTATTTTTAACATTAACAGAGTATGTATCATACTCTTTTACCAGCATGTTTATGATATCTTTTGCCTTATCTACAATAGGATCTTTAAGGTTTATTGATAGAATTCTAGAAGAATTTTGAGAAGGGTAAATTGCAACTCTAGTTCTTAAATCTTCTACGACATAAGCGACATCCGACAGTTGTATCCTAAAATTTTTATCTACTAATTGTTCTAAATTGGTGTTATTTGGCGTTACTACCATATCACCAATGGGAGTAGAAATAGGAGTTCCAAATGTTAATTCTTTAGGTACTTCATCCTCATATACTCTGTAATTAAATTTTTCAGACGAAATGATATCTATGTAAAAATTAAAATTTTTCTCATCTATTATAGAGTCTGAAGCAATAAAATTAACGTGTATGGGGGTATTACCATACACTTCGGTTTCCAACACACGTCCCTTAGTAAAATACTGCACATTTAAATCCAGAGCTTTTACAACATTTCTAATCACATTTCGGGATTTGAATACAAGTATTTCGTCTTCTATAACTTCGTTATCCTTATCTTTTGAAAGAGATAGCTCTTTAAATATTTTATCTGTTGCATTATCTTCATTATCGTTAATAATCATAACTTCAGAAGAGGCTTGATACTGAGGTATTGTATATCTAAGACGTAAAAACACAAGTGTAAGAAATACAAAAACACTAAGTACAAACCATTTCCATTGTTTGGTATAAACAGAAATTGCTTTTTTTAAATCGAATTTAGATTCTTTAACACCAGAGGTTAAATCTTGATTGGTCATAACTACTAAAATTTATCTAACAAAAAACACTGCAAAACCTAATACTAAGGTTGCCAAAGAGGTAAGAATACCAATTCTAGCATCACCAGAAGCACTACTAATAGCCGCATTATTTGGTTGTACGTATACCACATCGTTTTGAGTAAGATAGTATACAGGTGAATTAAAGACTTCTTTATTTGTTAAATCAATTTGCGTATAGGTTTTAGAACCATTAAAGTCTCTAACAACCAAAACATCTTTGCGGCGACCTGTAAATCTTAAATCACCTGCCATAGCTATAGCCTCTAAAATGGAAATACGCTCACTGCTTATGGGGTAAACTCCAGGGTTTCTAACTTCTCCTAATATGGCAACTCGGTAATTTTTAATACGAATCATCACAACAGGGTCTTTTAGCAACTGGCCGTCTTCAAACTTCTTTTTAAAAAGCGCTTTTGCCTCTTCTATAGAAAGTCCTACCAATTTAATTTTACCTAAAACAGGATAGTCTATATTACCTTCTGCATCAATCAAATAGTCAATAAGTTGGGCATTTGCCCCTGCTTCAACTAAATTGTAAGGTTTAGTTACATTTAAATCTAAAGTAGACACATTAATACTTAAAATATCCCCAATTTTAAGTTTGGCTTTAAAAGTATCTGTATCTACAATAGTTTCAAAATTCTTAGCATTTTGAAAATAAACAACATCCTTTTTGGTGTAGCAAGATGTAAATAAGAAAAAAAGTGAGAGAATAAAAAAAGAACTGAATCTCGAAACGTTCAAATTGTTCATAATAGCGAAATGAATCTTAAATAATGTAAAAATAATAAAACCTACTAACTTTTGTAGGTTTTATTATTTTCTAAGGTTGTTTTTAAACCTTTTGCTTTTTTATAAATTTGAACACGCTTATCGAATTTCTCGTAATCAGAGTTATTGGATTTGTATTCTGGAATTAGGTGTTTCATTTTCAATACGATACTGTTGCTTTGAAAACGGTTAGTAATACACAATTCTTCTATTTGTGTTTTAACTTTAGCATAGTCTAACTGTCGTGTTTTACTAATCATAATTTTTTTATGATACGTTGATAAGGTATTTTCTCCATTAGCCAACAACTCTTCATAAAGCTTTTCTCCAGGTCTTAGGCCTGTAATTTCAATATCGATATCTTCTGGATATCTTAAACCAGAAAGTTTAATCATATTTTTAGCTAAATCGAAAATCTTAACAGACTCTCCCATATCAAAAATAAAGATTTCACCACCTTTACCCATTGTACCAGCTTCCAAAACTAATTGAGATGCTTCTGGTATGGTCATAAAATAACGTGTAATCTCTTTATG
>CAZLTR010000163.1:0-260 GCA_964562415.1 uncultured Hyunsoonleella sp.
GAATGGGATAAGTTTGGTCTTTGGCCATTGACCATGAAAAATACGGAGACTGTAGAGCGTGCGTATTCTATGGCATCTTACCCAGCTGAAGGGCGAGAAATTATGCTAAATGTTCGTATTGCCACTCCACCATGGGACCGTTCTAAAAACGGTTGGATGGATGTTAATCCAGGAGTCGCTTCTTCTTATATTTTTGCTCAAAAACCAGGAGATAAATTTAAGATATATGGACCTTATGGAGAATTCTTAATCAATGAGTG
>CAZLTR010000163.1:270-8150 GCA_964562415.1 uncultured Hyunsoonleella sp.
GTCTGAGAGTGAAATGCTTTACGTTGGTGGAGGTGCAGGTATGGCTCCAATGCGTTCTCACTTATATCATTTATTTAAAACTTTAAAAACAGGAAGAAAAGTAACTTATTGGTATGGAGGGCGTTCTAAGCGTGAATTATTCTATCTAGATCATTTTTATGATTTAGAGAAAAATTTCCCTAATTTTAAATTCTTCTTGGCATTGTCAGAGCCTTTACCAGAAGATAACTGGAAAGTTAAGGAAGATATCGATGCACCTGGCGATGGTTTTGTAGGATTTATACATAATTGTGTTATCGATAATTATTTAAGTAAACACGAGGCACCAGAAGATATAGAATTGTATTTCTGTGGTCCGCCATTGATGAATAAAGCTGTGCAAAAAATGGGTGAGGATTTTGGAATCCCAGATGAGCATATCCGTTTTGATGACTTTGGAGGGTAGTATATACACATTCATAGTTACAGCAACCCAAAACGCCAATTCTATAATTTAGAGTTGGCGTTTTTGTTTCTTAAGCCGATTGCACTCTGTAATCTGAATGAGTGTTAACGTTTAAACGATAGATGATTTAAGTAAATGTATCGTTTTTATTTAGGTTTTTAAGACAAACTCTTTCTGTGTCAGGGGGATTACGTTTAAGGTTTTCTGTTTTAGCTAAATTGGTGAAGTACGTATTTACGGCATCTATTTGTTAAAATTCTGCGTATATGAAATACGTAAACAAACGCTGATGTAGTCGTAAAAATTGATTCTTATTTTTATTGCTATGCAGGCGTCTTGTGTTTTAAATTATTTCTAACCAACTAACTAAACATGAAAAAAATGACACCGAATTACTTTACTAAAATTTTTGTATTATGTTTTGCCTTAATCGCTAGTTCCTGTAATGAAGAAGGACTAGACGGTGGCGAAGCACCTGAAGAACAACTAAGCCTTGCAGAAACGACAATCGTTAAAAGGTATTTTGGAGATCAAGCTGTTTATGGGCAACTTGATAACAATGGCAATTTAATATCAGACGATATGTTGTTTGATAAAGCACAATTGTCAAAGACCCCTCAATCGTCTTTATTAGATCAAGTGCCAAACACGCCTTTATCCAGTAAATTGTCTTTATCCAGCAGTGCTACTAAATGGCCCAATGGAGTAGTGGTATACAAATTAGGAGCAATGAGCAACCGCCTTAGAGGCGAATTGCAAAAGGCTATGGACGAATGGTCTTCTAAAACGAATGTTTCGTTTAAAGTGCACACTAATGAATCGTATTTCGTTACAATATCCGAATCTAACGATGTTTGTAGTACTTGCGGTAGAGCTTCTATTGGCGTGGTAGGCACAAGTGGAACTTGTAAATTTGGACCTAACTCTAGTGCGAGTCTTATAGCGCACGAGCTTGGACATACTTTGGGGTACCTTCACGAGCAGTCGCGTTCTGATAGAGACACTTATGTTACTATATTATTTGATAATATTCAAGCAGGAAAAGAGCGTAATTTTGAAATACGCAGCAATGCTTTAAAAACCACAAAAGCATTTGATATTAAGTCCATAATGATGTATCATCCTTATGCATTCACAAAACAAAGTGGGGTGCCAACCATAGTTGATGCTAGAACAGGACAACCGTATCAAGGTGCACAACAAACGGTATCTGTATTAGATATTGAAGGGACAAATAGTGTTTATCCAAAAGCAACAGGAGGAAATACAGGTGATGACACAAACCCAGGTTCAGGAGATATTTGTGAAGGGGTAAGTGCATGGCAATCTGGCCAGCAATACCGTGTAGGTGATAAGGTTATTTATCAAGGGTATTTGTATGAAGCCGATTTTTCTAGATGGAATCAAATAGGCCCATGTGGTGCAGCTACCCAATCTGCTGATAAGTGTAGTGGTGTGGCAGCTTATAATGGTGCTGCAAGATATAGTGTGGGAGATAAGGTGACATACAATGGGAGTCTTTACACATTAACAAGTGAACTTAAGTGGCGCAACGACGGGCAATGTGGTAGCTAGTACTTAGATAAGCATATATTACTTTACAACGAGCGATTGTTTTTATAAAGCAGTCGCTTGTTTCGTATTTTTATTTAGGGTATGTCTTCCTTAGACAATGCTCTCTTAGAACTTTTGTATAGATCGGAATAAACTATTAGTTTCGCCAAGCGATGCGAATTGCCCTAATTTATTAAAATAGATACAATGCCTTTTAAAAAAATAAAACCAGAAGTCGTAGAAGCTCTCGAACAGCAGGATATAGTAGACCCTACACCGTTTCAAAAAGCAGTATTACCAAAGGTTAGAAGCGGGGTTAATGCATTTTGTATTGGAGAAAAGGGGTGTGGCAAGACAATGGCTTTAATTATAGCGACCTTACATAAATTAGAATTTAAAGCTAAGGGAGATGCACCTAGAGCGATAATACTTGTTGAAACGAAGGCACAAGCGTTAGCATTAAAAGCAACTTTTGAATGTTTTACAAGACGAAGTGATTTACGGATTTATGCTGCTTACGAAGAGCAAACCTTAGACCAACAACGTGAAGAGGTGTATTATGGACAGGATGTACTTATTGTAACTCCAAGGCGCTTAAACAAGCTGTACTTAATGAACAGTTTAGATCTAAGTCAATTAAAGCTGTATGTTTTAGAAGATGCAGAATTTGCTGAAAATGGAAAGTACATTGCTGAAATTAACCGCATACCAGAAAGTATTTCTAAATGCCAGTATTTGGTATTTGCAAAAACATTATCCCCTCGATTACAACGTTTAGAAGCTTCTTTTATGGATAGAAGTCATGTCGTTAAGGCATAGAACAGCCTTAAAACAGTAGTTTTATTAAAATAAATGTATAAGGTGCTTTAATTTTTGGGCTAGAGTTAGTAGAGAGCAAAATCTATTTTTTATCTTCGCAACCCTTACAATAATAAATAGTATGAGTTTACAACAAGATATTATGGCAGCTTTAAAAGATGCCATGAAAGCAAAAGACCAAACAGCGCTTACAGCGTTAAGAGCAATTAAATCTGCAATTTTATTGGTAAAAACAGAAACCAGTGGTGATGTGGAGTTAAGTGAGGAGCAAGAACTCAAAATATTACAAAAGCAAGTTAAGCAACGTAAGGATAGTGCTGCGTTATATCTAGAGCAAGGTCGAGAAGACTTGGCAGCTCCAGAATTGGCAGAAGCAGAAATAATAGCACAATTTTTACCAGAAGCTTTAACCGAGGAAGAGATAGAGAAGGTAGTTGTAGCGACTATAGAAGATATAGGAGCACAAGGTATGAAAGATATGGGAAAGGTTATGGGAATCGTGAATAAGGCCTTGGCAGGACAGGCTGATGGAAAAACGATTTCTAATATTGTAAAATCAAAATTAGTATAATATATTTAGAAGCTGCGAATAGCAGCTTCTGTAATGGCTGCGTAGTTCAACTGGATAGAATATCAGATTTCGGCTCTGAGGGTTGGGGGTTCGAATCCCTTCGCGGTCACTAAAGCGGATTTTTTATCAAACTGGATAAAATTTCCGCTTTTTTTATTCCCTATATTACTCGTCATTTCTGGGATTAGCGAGAAAAATGAATTTACTCTAGTGGTTCGAACTTGGTCTAATTCGTGATTATAGAAGATTCCGTCAGGAAATAGCATTTGCTGAAAAACTTTTTTATTCTCCAAAGTAGAAGATTCCCATAACGGTAAGACATTGGTAGATGTTTTGGTAACAAAATTGATTACTTTTTTGAGGTTCGAACTGTATCCACTTGTTTTTTCAACTTCTTGTTCAATTTCAAAATATTCTTTTTTGTATTTAGAACTGTATTTATCATAAAGCTGTCTATCTATTTCGCCAATAACAAATCGTTCTTCGATATTCTCTAATTTCTTTTTAAGTGTATTTAGGTTGGTTTTTAAAATCTTTTCATTCTCTGTTTTTGACTTAAAAAACACACCCATTTGTTCTTCTAGTTGAACCTTGATAATTTCTAGTTCTTCTTTTTCAATCTTAAAAGAAGCAAGTGCTTTATTAAACAATTCGTGCATTGCTTTGGCACTACGATTTACTTTACATCCTTTTGTGCGACACTTGTAGTAATATAGATTTTTATTTTTCACTAAATAACCCGTCATTCCTTTTCCACATTTTTCACATTTTGTAAAAATTTTTAAGGGTAGGTTATCGTTGTCTTTATTATGTACAAATCCGTGTATGCGTTTTTCTTTTCTAATATTATGAACTTTTAAAAAAAGTTCTTTAGAAATCATAGCTTCATGATTTCCTTGAATTACTTGGTCTGGAATCATTTTACTTGTGATTAACCCACAATAGAAAGGATTTGAAAATAAATCGTTTAAACGTTTCTCTGATAGGTTAATTCCCATCTTTTTTAAACGTCTTACAATTTCTACGTTTGGTAATTGGCTGTAAGCTTTCCATTCAAAAGCCTTTTTTAGCAGTTTTCCTTCTTCATTAACCACTAATTTACGTTCTGTAGCTTTTCCTTTATTTAAGTCCTCATACCCTCTAGGAACAGCCCAAACCCAATATCCTTTTAAGAGTAGTTCTTTCATTCCTGTAACGGTTTTATCTCTTCTTAATTCATTATCCATTTGTCCGAAGAGGAAAAATATTTTTTGCTGAAAAGAACCAGACGGAGTAGTTGGGTCAAGTTCTTGTGTAATTGCTAATGTAATAACACCATACTTTTTAAGTAGTTCTTCCGCAAATGATGCTCCATTAATCCCCGAACGTGAAAATCGTTCGTAAGAATACACAATAATATAGTTGATGTTTTTAGAGCGTTTTACAAACTTTAATAATTGATTAAACTCTTTTCTGTCATCTGTTTTTGCAGATTCGTATGTACCGCCAAAATATCCAACAACATTTAGGTTTCGTCTTTGTGCATATAAATCACAATGCTTTTTTTGAGAAGCTAAACTGGTATTATCCTCTTGATCGCTGGAGGAAACCCGAGTATAAATAACAGCATTATTACCTTCTTGAAATTTTTTGGGAGCTTTGGGAGCGAATTGTTTGAAAAGAGTTAAGTTATCCATGGTTTTAAGTGTTGAATATCAATAACAAAGATATAGGTATTGGTAAGTTTTGTGTAAAAACCAATGTTAAATAATATTTTGATCTTGTACATTGATAGCTTCTAATACGAGTAAAGAAAAGGTTTCAGCGTTTTTAATAAGCTGATTATATCCTTCAGGAGATATGTTTCTATACTTAGGAATTTGACGTATTTTTTCTATAGGTAATCGTTTCTTAACCCTCTGAGTAGCTTGTTCTATATTTTCCTTATTAATATGTTGCATAGGTTCATAAATAGAAGCACGTTCTTTACTTCTTTTTATAAACTTATAGCTTTGGTAGGCTGTAATTTACTAACAAATAAAATCGTCTTTATTTGTCGTTAATTGTCTGATTTTATTATAATAGCGTCAGGGATTTACATCTGGAATTTTAAATTTTAAGGGGTTTGTAATAAATGAAGCTTTTATCATTTTTCGGGACAACGAAAAACGAGCAGGATATAAGTAGTTCTAATTTGAAAATTGTTGCTTTTTTCGTTTAACTGTCTGTACACTCAAACACAAAAACTTCCAAAAGAACTGCTAGATATCCTTATGGAACTTGTAAAGACTATACAAGTTTTAGAAAATAATAAGGTATCTACTTCCTTGAAAATACGAGTATTTTACTACGTCGTATACACACCTAATTATCTCCTAAAAGTCTTGACAAATTCCACTTCATTCATTTTGTTATGAATGGAAAACCAAACTAATACCCCCCTTAAAATTATTTTTAAAAAAACACAACTTATTTTTTACTGGTGAATAACAATATCACATTATAACTAGTTAGCTAGTTGTACTACTGTATAGTAAGCCATACTTTCATCTGTTTGCACGATTTACTAGTTAACTAGTAGGACTCTCAGCTATAAATATTTCTGTATAGCCAGTCATACAGATGTTTGAGTGGATGACTAGCTAGCTGACTAAACGGCTAACTGTATCGCCGTATGTCTGGCTATACGGCGTTACGGCAATACATCAAGAAAAACAGCTCTTTCGTTCCATTTCTCTTAACGATTTCATTTAGTTGTACCTAATGGCTTTGGGTGTCTTGTTTTATCTCTGAATATCATAGTGTTATTGTCATTTATCCATTTTTAATTTGTAGTGAGCAGTTTTAGGGTAGGTGATATCGCATCATTACATTAAAATCCATTAGAAAACTGTTCAGCGGAACAGAGCAAGTTGTGTAATGAGTGCCTCAAAAATGCTTTTGTGCCTCTCATTACAAACTTGTCCTACGGAGTTTAAAATCCCTCCGAAGTCGAGGATTTTTGAATATATATTGGTTTTTTGAAATAAGAGCGAAGATATTTTCGCACGAAAAATTCATTATAATTAAAATAAAAACCTAAATGGTTATTATTTTAGACAGAAAAAGTATTAAAGAAAGACATTTTTCTAGCTATATAAAGATGATTATTAATAGTGAAAAAGTATCAAAAAATAGAAAAATGATTACTATAATTTAAAATTAGTAAGAATATGCAGGCTTACCAAACTTAAAAACACGCATAATGTATTCGATTCGAAAAGGTTTAGAAAATGAATAAAAATATATTAATTCTTATAACTTCTTAACTCTTAGTTTTTCAATTTCTTGAACAGTTAACCCAGTAGAAAAAGCAATCGTTTCATTATCAACTCCTTTTCTTTTAAGTTGTTTGGCTATTTCTATTTTCTCTTGTCGTTTCGCAATCTTAGAAGCTTCTTCCTTAATGCGTCGCTCTAATTCATATTTAGGCACATACTTTGTGCTTTTCTCTAGTTTCTCTAGCAAGCCAGTATCTTTAAAACTTAAATAACTTTTATAGGTAATAATTAAATGATCTATTACGGGAGTATTTACAATTAGCCCTACTTGTATTAATTTGTCGGTAATATCTTTGTCTGCATCAGAGGGAGTGAGTTCTCCGCTAGGGTGGTTATGACACAGAATGATTTTTACTGCTCGTTTTTGTAATGCTAAACTAAATACCTCCATTGGTTCAGCAAGTGTTTTGTTTATTGTCCCTAAACTGATTAATTCAATGAATAAAATACGATTATTATTCTCTAAACCAATTACCCAAAAGTGCTCTCGGTTTTGGTCTATTTTACCTTCACGGAGCAAAATCTTTTGCATGATTCCGTAAAGGTCGTCTGAGTTTAAGATTTTTATTTTTTCGGCTTCGGTTAAATTAATATCCATAAAATCAAAATTATAATTTTAAATTTAAAAATATAAGTTCTCATACATGCTTTTTTTTATTAAAAAGCTTAATTCTTTAAGATGGCTTATTGTTTGGTTTACAGTTGATAAAATAAATAGAGCCGTTCAAGAGAAGATTACATTACATCAATTAACTTTAGATTGCGTATCAGTATCTATCACTTTTTCCTGTATGATTACTAAATGATGGTAAATCAATCTAGTGAAATGAAAAGTAATGACCATTCAAATTGCAACCATTAAATAAGAATCCTGAAATTATTTGCACAACCATTGCATCAAAAAAGTATTATCTTTGTTTGGATGAAATTTTTAGCTTCCATATTAGCTATAACAATGTTAGCATTATCTACAATGCCTTGTTCTGATGGTCAAAATTTTGAAGACCAACAGCACGAAGAAATTAGTGCAGAACATAATCACCAAGAAGATAGTGATGATTCTTGCCCAATGACTTGTATTTGTAATTGTTGCGGTATGTCAATAACTTATGAGCCTTTAGCAACATATGAGTTATTGAGTTTTTATAAAATTTCTACTCAATTAATTTCTACTTATCAATCAAATTATAGA
>CAZLTR010000164.1:0-8071 GCA_964562415.1 uncultured Hyunsoonleella sp.
TGATTGTGATTAGTTTCAAGTAATTTTAAGCTCTTATTCTAAGGACAACCGTGTCACCCTCCTAATAAGGAGGGATTAAGGGCGGTGTTCGGTTTATAGTAGGTGGTATGATCAATTTGGGAACACACCCCTGTATCCCCTCTTATTAGAGGGGACTTTGGTTAGGTCAATTTTTTGATTGTGATTAGTTTCAAGTAATTTTAAGCTCTTATTCTAAGGACAACCGTGTCTCCCTCCTAAAAAGGAGGGATTAAGGGCGGTGTTCGGTTTACAGTAAGGAGGTATGATCAGTTCGAGTACACACCCCTATATCACCTCTTGCTAGAGGGGACTTAAGTTTGTTAAATTTTTTGATTGTGATTAGTTTTAGGATATGTTTTAACGAAGCGAAGTTGCAAATGTCGCATTGCAGTTAACTATATCCTTTTGATGCGACATGAAATCTACAATGCGTTTGCGTTTTGAATATATGCTATTTTTTTAAAATAGCATACACAGGAAAATGATCACTGTAACCGCCTTTGTATTTTTTGCCTACATAGGTTCTAAAAGGCGCACCTTTATAGTGACCTCTAAATTCTCTTAAAAAGTCTTGGTCAAAAATATTGGCTTTAGAGAATTCAAATTTATCTTTAGAGCTTTTAAAAAAGATCGTAGAAATTAGTATTTGATCAAATAAAAACCATTGTCTGCGATGTTTAACAGTACCTCTAGTAAAAGAGCGTAAGGTTTCAAAAGGATTAAATAGATTGTGGTCGTCAACCAGCTGCTTTAAGCTCGTGTTTTGTGGGGTGTCGTTAAAATCGCCCATGACCATAATTTTAGCATCCTCGTTTTCTGCTTTTAAAGTGTTTATAATAGTACCCACTTTTTCAGAAGACAATAAACGTTTTACTTCGCTTTCTTTTTGGCCCTCTCTGCGCGACGACCAATGGTTTACTATAAAGTGTACCGTTTCGCCATCTAAAATCCCAGATACCAATAAAATATCTCTCGTATAGTCTGTGCTGCCGTCTGCCTCGGTAAATCTTACCGTAAACGTCTCCGAATGGGTCACTTCAAAAGCGGTTGTATCGTACAATAAAGCAACATCAATACCGCGTTCGTCTAGAGAATCATAATGTACATAATCATAATTACAATCTTTTAAATGCGTCGAAACGATTAAATCGTCTAGTACTGTGGCATTTTCAATTTCTGCCAAGCCAACAATAGCAGGATGTTTACCAGTTTCCTTAAGACCAATTTGAGAAATGGCAAAGCCTATTTTATGTAATTTATTTTGGTAGCGTTTTCGAGTCCAACGCCTTGTAGCGTTAGGCAAAAAATCACTATCGTGTGTATGTTTGCTTTTTTTTAAATCGAATAAATTTTCTACATTATAAAAGGCCACAGTTTGCATGTTATGGCGTATCGGTATTGCGTCTAAAGGTGTACTCATAAATCAAAAATAAAGAAAATAGATTCAAGAGAATTATATAATTTTACCAATAGTGTTTTTGTGTATTTAAGGCTTTGAAATAGAGTTGTTTGTGTTATTTGTGAGTTGTATTTATAATTTAATAGAGATATCACGTTATAGATTGGTGCATAAACATAATAGTTAAATTTTAAAACGAGTACTGTAATGGGGGTAAAGCGCATATTAAAAAAGCGATGGGTAAAAGTAATTATAGGGCTTATAGGTTTAGTACTTGTTATCCCCATTGGTCTATGGTTTAGTGTGTATTTAGGCGTTTTTGGCGCATTGCCTTCTGCAAAAGATCTGTCTTCTATTAAACAGGAAGCGGCGACAGAGGTGCTAGATAAGAACAAGCGGCTTATAGGTAAGTTTTTTGTTCACGATAGGCAACCTTTAGTTTACGAGGCATTGCCTAAGCATCTTATAGAGGCTTTGGTGGCTACCGAAGATGTTCGTTTTTATGAGCATGACGGTGTTGATAATAAAAGTTTAGTTAGAGTGTTTATTAAAACACTTTTAATGCAGAACGAAGCGGCAGGTGGTGGCAGTACAATTACATTACAACTTGTAAAAAATCTATATGGAAGACAACAGTATGCTTTTGCGAGTATTGTGATTAATAAATTGAAAGAAGCCATTATTGCGAAACGGTTAGAAACCATTTACTCTAAAAAAGAGCTTCTTGTTATGTATCTTAACACGGTACCTTTTCCAGATAATACTTATGGCATTGAAAGTGCAGCAAGGAAATTTTTTGATAAGCCTGCTTTAGAGCTTACCTGTAATGAGGCGGCAGTATTGGTGGGCACTTTAAAAGCGAATACCTATTACAACCCAAGAGTGCACCCTAAACGTTGTAAAGAACGTCGAAATGTTGTGTTACGGCAAATGCTGAAGTATGGGTATTTAACAGCAGCCAAAGTAAAGACTTATACGGAAGAAGGCTTGGAATTAAAGTACCGTTCGTTTAATCATGATGTAGGTATAGCCCCTTACTTTAGGGCACAGGTAAAAAAGGAATTGGCTGCCATCTTAGATACGATTACCAAACCAGATGGTACGTCTTATAATTTGTATAAAGACGGTTTACAAGTGGTCACTACGTTAGATTATGAGATGCAACTGGCAGCAGAACTTGCTATGAAAACACACCTTTCTAAATTGCAAGGGCATTTTGAGAGGGCCTATGGTAGCGCTGCGCCTTGGCAAAAACGTACGCCAGTGTTTAATGCGGCTTTAAAACGTTTGCCTCTTTATAAAACCTTAAAGGCACAAGGGTTAAGTGCGCAACAGATTGACGATACGTTAGCTGTAAAACGAAACATGGAATTATTTTCTTGGCAAGGCGATATTGAAAAAGCAGTGTCTGTTAAGGATAGCCTACAACATTTTTTAAAATTCTTAAATACGGGAATGCTGTCTATAGACCCTGCTACAGGGGCCATAAGAACTTATATTGGAGGTATAGACTACAGGTATTTTAAGTATGACCATGTTGCCTTAAGTGCCCGTCAAGTTGGATCTACATTTAAACCATTTGTATATACGGCAGCCATAGAAAATGGGATGAAACCTTGTAAGTATTTTTCTTTAAAGCCAGTGAGTTACGTAAACTATAACCATTGGACTCCTAAAAATTCTGGCACTGAAGACGACGTTTTTATAAATTACAGCTTGGAAAAAGCATTAAGTCATTCGGTAAATACAATAGCGGTAAAGGTGCTAGAGGCTACAGGGATTTTAAAAGTTAAGGACCAAGTGAAGCTGCTTGGCATTACCCAAGATTTGCCCCACCTTCCTTCTATAGCGTTGGGTGTTACTGCAATTAATTTAAAAACGTTAACAGGGGCTTATGCGAGTTATGTGAATGCAGGGAAGCCAGTACAGCCTTTTTGTATCAAAGAGATAAAAGATAGAACAGGTACTGTGATAGCGACCATTAAGCCTAAGATCTCTAAAACGCCTGCTTTTAGCCCTTATACTCAGCAAGCTCTTTTAGAGATGATGCGCTCTACAGTGAACAGCGGTACAGCATCAAGACTTAGAAGCACCTATAAGTTAACTAATGCTATTGCAGGTAAAACAGGTACCACTCAAGATAATAAAGACGGTTGGTTTGTTGCTTTAACGCCTAAATTGGTAACAGTAACTTGGGTGGGGAACGATGCTAATATAGGATTTAACTCCACACGATTGGGGCAAGGTGCCAATTCTGCACTCCCTATTTTTGCGCTGTTTTATCAAAAATTAACTAGAGATTCTAAATACAATGCCATTACAAAAAGCAAGTTTGAAATAACCTCTCAAGAGGCTATTGAAGATTTAAAATGCCAACCCGAAAAAAGAGATGGTTTTTTTAAACGGCTCTTAGGAGGGAAACAAAAGAAAAAACGGTTTAGAGTTCATCAATAATTGTAATTAAGACGTTTTGACTTACAGGATCACGGAAGAACTGCTGCTTTTTATTAGTATGTCCATTTAATTTCCTGTTTAGATTATGGCAACTAGGGGCTAATAACTGTTTTTGTAATTGGGAGCTACATTTTAATTTTTGTGCTGCTTATAAATGAAGCTTTTGCTAATTTTGTATGCTATTACAATAGAAAATAATATCTTGAGTAAAAGCAAAACGAGAACACTTTAAAAAGGGCTTTTTTTTATGGATAAAAGCTTTTATAATCAGAAATAATACTTACTTTACACGTATTAGTGAATTTTTATGATAGAAAAGAAGGATACTGCCTTGGAAAAAGCAGTTTTAATTGGAGTGGTTACTAAAGACCAAAACGAAGAAAAACTTAAAGAGTATTTAGACGAGTTAGAGTTTTTAACGTTTACGGCTGGTGGTTATGCGGTAAAACGCTTTACCCAAAAAATGGACATGCCTAATCCTAAAACGTTTATAGGTTCTGGTAAGATTGAAGATGTACGTGATTACATAAAGGAAAACCATATAAGTACCGCTATATTCGATGACGAACTGTCTGCGACACAAGAACGTAATATTAGTAAAATTTTAGAATGTAAAGTTTTAGATCGTACCAATTTAATTCTAGACATCTTTGCGCAGCGTGCGCAAACCAGTTATGCTAGAACTCAGGTGGAATTGGCACAATGCGAATATTTAATGCCACGATTAAGAGGTATGTGGACCCATTTAGAGCGTCAAAAAGGGGGAATTGGTATGCGTGGTCCTGGTGAAACAGAGATTGAAACAGACCGACGTATTGTACGTGATAAAATAGCATTGCTAAAGGCTAAAATAAAGACCATTGATAAGCAAATGGCTGTACAACGCGGTAACAGAGGGAAAATGGTGCGTGTTGCGCTAGTAGGTTACACAAATGTTGGTAAATCGACTTTAATGAATGTGATTAGTAAAAGTTCTGTATTTGCCGAAAATAAATTGTTCGCGACCTTGGATACTACGGTGAGAAAAGTGGTCATTCAAAATTTACCATTTTTATTAAGCGACACAGTAGGTTTTATAAGAAAGTTGCCTACACAACTTGTAGATAGTTTTAAGAGTACTTTAGACGAGGTTAGAGAAGCCGATTTGTTATTGCATGTTGTAGACATATCGCATCCTAATTTTGAAGAACACATTGCTTCTGTTAATAAAATATTAGGAGAAATTAAGAGTAGCGATAAACCTACCATTATGGTATTTAATAAAATAGATGCTTACGAAGCTGAAGCTTTTGATGAAGCTGCAACAGATATTGAAAAAACAAAGAAGCATTATACCTTAGAGGAGTGGAAGAGCACTTGGATGAGTAAAATAGGAGATAACGCTTTGTTTATTTCTGCAATTAATAAAAGCAATTTAGAAGATTTTAAAAAGCGTGTCTATGATGAGGTTAGAGACATTCACGTAACACGTTTTCCTTACAATCACTTTTTGTATCCAGACTACGATTACGAGGATATAGAAGAATAGTTTTAGGAGTCGTTATTTTTAAAAGATAACAAAAAAAGCCCTCGTTCTATCATATAGAACGAGGGCTTTTTTTTAGAGCTAATACGTTGTGATTTAGAACTTATAACTAAGTCCTAGAGTATAAAACGTTTGTAAATCGTTATCTACAGTGTCGAAATTTGGAGCTGTACCTCCTCCATCTGGGTTGTTAGCTGTAAAATTTGCTAAGGCAAAGTTAAGGGCTTCTTGCTTGTTACTTCTTAAGCCAAAGTCAAAACCAACACCAATACCTTTCCAGATGGTATAACTAAATGAGTTAGTCCATGTGATATTTGATAAGTCGTTAGATTTATAGCTTTGAAATGCAGATACATTAGTCTTAAAGTTAATCTTACCAATTTGTCTGGTATAATCTGCAACAATTTTGGCACCTAAAGACGAATCGAAAATAGCATCATTTTCAGCAAAAACAAAGTTGTAGTTTAAAGGGTGTACCACAACGATTAGATTTTTAATTGGCGTCCAAGTAAAACCAACACCAATATCTAAATATCCAGGGTCATTAAAATTATCTAATAACGTTGTTCTGTATTCAGCCAAAGCAGAAGCCGCTAAGTTTTTAGCTATATTTCTACCGTATAAAGAGGTTAATGTGAAGACATCTGTCGTTGGCTCGAAGTCGTCGCTATCGGTAGGATCGTCTTTATTATCTAGTTTTACCCAGTTAAGATTTGCGTTTAAGCTATTTCTCCAAAAGAACTTATCTTCAATTAAATTTGCATACCCGTTAAAGGTAATGCCAATATTACCAGATGTGTTGTTAGGTGCTGCTTGGGCAAACCAATTGTCAAATTGCGATAAGCTACCGCCTATGGTACCAAAAGCGCCTATACGCCACCCTGGTAGTGCATCAATTTTAGCTTGTAAAGCTTTTACTTCTGCTTGAGCCGCATTGGCTTCTGCTTGCTTCTCTGCTTTTTGTTTCTGTAATTCCTCTTTGGTTTGGGCATTTGTAGTTAAAATACCAAAAGCCAGTGTTGCGAAAAATAATAATTTTTTCATGTGTTTAATTCGTTGTTTACTTTAGTCTTAATTTTTAAGTCGATGTAAGTTTATTAAAACAAAGATACATTTTTCGATGATTAATGTTTAATAATAGAGACGCATGCGACCTATCAATTCGATTATAAGACACTCTAAAAACAATAAGGTCACCCAAAAAGTTTTATTTCTTTTTAAAAAGCGGTACCGAAGAACAGGCTTCTCCGTACATGATGGATTTCGCAATAGGTTTTAAATGAGATGTAAGCATTATGTAGGCGTTTTGTGGTACAGGTTTATTAGAACAGCCTTTTATAATGATAGGTTTATCTATAAAAGGTGTAACATCTATCTTATTAATAATATTTTGGTATAGAATAGTTTCCATTTGCTCTAAGTCTCCTGTAAGAACTTTTTTAGCGAAAGGTTCTAAGTGTACGCTTAAAAGCATGTAAGCCCAACCAGGGATTATGGCATCGGTGCTACAGGTTAAAGCAACATATTTGTCTTGATATTGCTCCCAGTTGAAATTAGAAATTTGTGTACGAAAGTCTTTTTCTCGCAATACAAGGCCTTCAAATAACCAGTCTTTGATATCTAAGAGCACACGTTCTCCTTCTGGATAATAGTCTTCCAGATCTACTGTAATGAGTTTACTATTGGCAACGCGGTTGATAATTTCGTCTTTCATTTGGGAATATATGTTTGGCTTAATAGTTATATACAGCGACGCGTATAAGTTAAAGCATACCTAATTCTAATTTGGCTTCTTCACTCATGAGGTCTTGAGTCCAAGGTGGATCGAATGTAATTTCAACTTCACAATTGTTAACTGCGTCTAGAGATTTCACTTTCTCTTCTACTTCTAAAGGTAAAGTTTCGGCAACGGGACAATTTGGAGTTGTTAAGGTCATTAATATCTTAACATCGTAATCTTCGTTAACGAAAACATCGTAAATTAATCCCAATTCATAGATGTCTACAGGGATTTCTGGATCGTAAATTGTTTTTAAAACGTTTACTATTTTTTCACCTAATTCTGCGGTGTTTATTGTGGTTTCGCTCATTTTATGATTTTTTAGAATCGTTGAATCGTTGAATCGTTGAATCGTTGAATCGTTGAATCGTTTGATTGTTTATACTTAATTTAATTGAGTTTGGTATGCTATGGCATACATTTTTAATTGTTTGACCATGCTCACTAAACCATTTGCTCGTGTTGGTGACAAATGTTCTTTTAAGCCTATCTGGTCTATAAAATCGGTATTAGCATCAATAATAGCTTGCGGGTGTTGGTTGGAAAATACACGAATTAAAATAGCGATAATCCCTTTGGTTATTATAGCATCACTGTCTGCCGTAAATGTAATCTTATCGGCATTCATTTCGGCATGCACCCAAACTTTACTTTGGCAACCTTTAATAATGTTAACGTCTGTTTTATAGGCGTCTTCAATAAGCGGTAAGTCTTTGCCTAAATCAATCATATATTGGTAACGTTCTTCCCAATCTTCAAACATTGAGAATTCGTCTATAATTTCGTTTTGAATGTCTTCAATACTCATAGTACAAATTTTATGCAAAAATACAATAAGAAATTAAGACAGCATCATTTTAGCTTTCTTAACACCTTTAACTAAATCATCAAT
>CAZLTR010000165.1:0-8045 GCA_964562415.1 uncultured Hyunsoonleella sp.
GTGGAGAAGATCGGATTCGAACCGACGACCTCTTGACTGCCAGTCAAGCGCTCTAGCCAACTGAGCTACATCCCCGTTTAATGTGACAAATATATACAATTCATTATAAATCCTATCAATTAAATGTATTAGGTTTTTAGCCTTTTTAGTACTAAAGTTGTGATGGAAGGTTATGCTTTACCTATTGCGTTTAAAAATCACCCCCAAAAGGCTTACTGGAATATAGGATACAACGGAAAAATAAAAGGGTATATGCCAATTGTGCTGCTAAATGATAAACTAATGGCCCTGTGGTAGCGCTTAAACCATGATTTTTTATACTTTTAACTAGGTTTATAAAAGTGTTATATTAAAAGAGAACGTATTTTTAAAGCGTATATACATATCGTATTGTGGTATTTGATTTATACTGGAGCCTTGGCAGCTCAAAACTTTAGGTTTAATGGCGGTTTACTGGCTAGTGCTTCAATAGCCCTTGGAAACCAGAATCAAAACATTAAGATAGGTCTTTCTGCTGTGGGTGCGTTGCGATATGGAGAGGCAGCTCTAGAAATGGGAGGGAGTGTAGTATTAGGGCAGTTATATAAACGTCATACAGTAAAAGCCAAAGGCCTCTATCATGCTTACGATGTGTTTACAGTATTAGGCATTGGTAAAAATGATAATCTTTTAGGCTCTACATTTATAAATCATGCGCCAGCTTTAATTTTTAATGCAGATGCTAAAGGGACTTTTAGCGGATTAGGATTTGGGTTTCAAAAAGAAACTTTACCAGGTGATTTGGCGCATTTTAACACTAGAAAAGGGAAATTTTTAATGCGTTTTGCCAATGCACAACATTCAATCGGGATTACGTTTCTAAACGACTTTAGGTTTGGAAAATTATTTTATGGAGAAGGCACCGATTTTGCAAGTACAGGGGCTTTAAAGGTCGCATATACTCAGGTGCTTGCTGAAAACGAAATTTATAGTGCGGGGGTAATGCTTGAGCTTTTTACACCAAAACCAGATTATTCTAGAACGCCTAACCAGCGTTTAAATTCCGACGATGGGCGTAAGAATGTTTGGTATACAGTGCCGCCGTTTGAGTCTCTTTTTTATGCGAATTTATATGCTTTTACTGCCTATCAGAATGTGTTTTATAGTGCTGTAGCTAAAGCTGGATTTAACAGCGAAAAATTAGGCGCTTTTGTTCAAAATATATTGCACGATGGTTCTGGGCTCAATCCTAGATTTCCCTGGGATGTTACAGCAGAAGACAAGCTTTTTGTTGAAGTTGAAGCTGCACTTTTAAATACTATAGATTATGAGGATTAAAAGACTTTTGTATAGTGGTATGGTGTTGGTATTGCTGTTGAGTTGTAATACGTATAAAACATTTTATAAAGAGACCTATGCCATTTCTGGTGCTGTTGTAAAAACAGCACAGCGCTTAGATTTAAGGCAGGCACCTTATGATAGTATTGTAAAATGGCTACCGTATTATGAAAATGTACGATTTTTAAATCTATCGACTAAAAGTGAAGCCGAAGTTAATGCAGTATTACAATTAATAGCGGCTCCTAAATTATTGCGTGTGCTTATTTTAGATAGTGTAGGGCTTCGGCGTTTACCAAAGCAGGTACAACGTTTTCCTAATTTAAAGCAATTGAGTTTAAATGCTAACCCTAACTTAGATTTCGATGAGGCCTTTCGTCGATTAGAAGGGCTGCCTTTGGTGTTTTTAAATTTACAACATAACCAATTAACGACTCTGCCAGAAGGTATTGTGGCATTACAGCATATTACCGATTTAAACCTTTCTTATAACAATGTGCATACGCCTGTAAGTTTTACACGTCTAAAAACATTGCCTAAACTAAAATCATTATGGTTAACATCGAACCAATTAGAAGTATTGCCAGAAACTCTGTTTCAGCTCGATACATTAAAAAATTTGTATATAGAACATAACGCATTGTCTCATATACCCGAAGGCATTATAGGAATGAAACGGGTTTGGGTGATTCATGCGGGATATAATAAGTTTAAAGTAATGCCCAACGCGTTTTCAAAAATGGATTGTTTGTTTTTACTGCACATTAACCATTGTGAAATTGAAAGCATACCAGAAGGTTTTACAGAAAAGCAGTCTAAAGTTGCTGGTTTGATATTAGATGGAAATAGGCTTTCGGAAAAGGCAAAACGGTATTGGCGAAAAACATTTCAACATTTCTTTTTACTATCGCTGTAGTTTGAGTGGGGTGTTGTTGCTAATGCCATATGCAAATAAGATGTTTGCAGTCGTGATGTTAAAAAAAAAGCATAAACCTTTGCAAAGGCTTATGCTTTTTTTATGAACTCATCTTGACGTTTTCTATTTCCCAAAAAGTGGCTGAAATTCACTTATATTTCGTTACTTTTTTTGTCCGTAGCGCTGCTATGAGCTTCAAAAAGTGCCTCGTCTGGTTAAATTTCAACTCATTTTCGGTTAAAAACAAAAAGTCAAGATGAGTTCTATATAAACGTTTAAAACCAAACTTAGTTGCCCGTTAAGGCTTCCATAACGCCATCGTAGGCTGGTTTTTTATTGTAATTTCTATCGAATAGTAGTGGGAATTCTGGGACTTGCCAGAAATCTGTTAACCAACTTTCATTATCTCTAAGCCCCCATATGGTTAAAGCAAATTTATTAACATCAGGAATGGCATTGTAAATTTCTACCACTTCTTTATATTTTGCTTTTTGAGCATTTGCTCTAGAAGTTGATAAAGCAGATAGCGATGCATTGCCTTCGGTGTTTACTCTTATATCTAACTCGGCAAAGTGTAATTGAAGTCCTCTATTTACAGTACCATCAGCAAGAGCTTGTATTTTAGATTTAGAAGGGCTGTTAAATGAAATGTGCATTTGTGCCCCTATTCCGTCAATAAGGTCTCCAAGGTCATCTACAAGTCTAAACATAGCAGCACGTTTACTGTCATCTGAAGCCATATTATAATCATTGTAAAACAAGAGCACGTCAGGATCGGCTTTTCTTGCAAACTGGAAACATTTTTTAACATAATCTGGCCCCATGCGTTGTCTAAATATAGAACCTAAGCCACCACTTTCTGTATTTCTTAAAGGATTGTTACCACTGTCACTAAGGGCTTCGTTTACCAAATCCCAAGAGCGCACTTTTCCCTTAAAGTGCTCTAAGGTTTTGGTAATATAGTTTTCTACCATAGCTTCAAATTCAGCATCGGTTCCAGAAAAATTCTTTACCCAACTCGGTAAAGCGGCTTCATTATGCCATATTAAGGTGTGGCCGTGTACATCCATACCATTAGCGGTAGCAAAGGCAACAATGGCATCTCCTTTTTCAAAGTTGAAAGTAGTAGGTGTAGGGTGCATAATGTCCATTTTCATTTCGAATTCTGCCGTTAAATGGTTAAAGTCGCTTCTAAGTACTCCTGCATATTCTGATATGTTAAGTCTGTCTGTGGTAATGGCCATACCTATAGGGAAATTTGCAAAATCTTTTAACCCCATGTTAGGTTCTACAGGTTCTGTAGGGATACAATTACCATCAGGGCAAATTCCATTTTCATTCACGGTGATGCTTTGCGTGGCCGTATCCGAAACGCCTTCTCCTGTAACAGTAAGCGTAATCGTATAAGTGCCTGGGGTGGTATAACGTACCATTTCAACACCAGGGCCATCGGTAACATTACCGTTACCCAGACCATAGTCCCAACTGCTTGTAAATGGGAATTCGTATGTCGTTGTATTATTTAAAAGTAAGGTATTCGCGTCTGTCGTAGAAATTGTAGCTTCGAAGGACGCGGTAATGGGTTCTAGACGTTGTTCGCTAGTACCATCATCACTATTAGAACAATTAAATAGGATGGCAATAAAGCATAGGTATAAACCAAATTGGAGCTTTTTTTTCATAATTTTTTTTTTAAATTGATAACTTATGCGTTACCTTATTGTTGACTTTAAGAGAGATTTGAATACATAAAAAGTCAAAGGTAATTCACTAAAATAAAGTTATTAAATTTACAAAAAATTAAAAGAAGCTTTTCTCAAAGTGCTGTTAAAATTATAGCAATTTTGGTGCAATTTATGCAACATATACGTCTAAAAAATATTAATAAACTTGCAATTCCTGCGTTAATTTCAGGCGTGTCAGAACCACTGCTATCTATAACCGATACTGCAATTATTGGTCATATGCCAGAGCAAGCCACAGGATCTTTAGCCGCTATAGGTATTGTTGGTACATTTTTGTCAATGCTTATTTGGGTTTTGGGGCAAACGCGAAGTGCGCTTTCTGCAATTATATCTTATTATGTAGGGACACATCAATTAGAAGTTGTTAAATATCTACCAGCACAAGTTATAAGTATTATTTTGGTAGTTAGTGTACTTTTGGTAAGCCTTACCTATCCTTTTGCAAACGATATATTCCAGTGGTATAATGCCAAAGGACAGGTTTTAGATTACTGTGTTTTGTATTATAGGATTAGAGTGTTAGGGTTTCCATTTACCTTAATGACATTTGCTATTTATGGGGTGTTTAACGGTTTGCAAAACACCAATTTGCCCATGCGAATTGCGTTAATTGGTGTGGTGTTAAATATTGTGTTAGATATTATTTTGGTGTATGGCATTCCTGGTGTTTTAAAGCCCATGTACATTAAAGGAGCAGCCTTTGCAAGTGTGATAGCTCAAGTTGTTATGCTTATACTGGCCGTGTATTATGTGGTTAATAAAATGAAAATTAGCTTATGGCCTCAATCTCCTCTTCATCCTGAGCTGCCTAAGGTTCTCAGCATGATTTTAAATTTGTTTGTAAGAACCTTAGCTTTAAATATCACCTTATATCTTGCTACACGACTGGCAACGGGTTATGGTGAAGTTTATATAGCGGCTTACACCATAGCTATAAACTTATGGTTTCTAGGTGCTTTTATTGTAGATGGATATGCAGTAGCTGGGCAAATACTATCGGGGAAACTTTTGGGTGCTAAAGATTATAATGGCCTTTTGAAACTTAATGTTAAATTGTTAAAAATAGGGCTATTCGTTGGTGGTCTGTTAGCATTGCTGGGCCTTGTGTTCTATCCTTATATTGGTGGTGTTTTTACAAAAGATTTGGGGGTGCAGGGCCAGTTTAATACTGTGTTTTGGTTAGTTTTAGTAATGCAACCTCTTTGCGCAGTGGCATTTATTTATGATGGTATCTTTAAAGGTTTAGGTCAAATGGTTGTTTTGCGAAATGTACTTTTGGGCGCAACTTTTCTGGTGTTTTTGCCTATGGTTTTTGTCTTAGAAAGTACAGCACTAAAACTTACAGGAGTATTTATAGCCATTATGCTTTGGATGTTTGCAAGAACAATACCGTTACACATCTATTTTCGTAGAAAATTTAGAGGCACGTAATTAGTTTAGAACGGATTTTGTAGGTGCTTCTATTGTTATTATTGGATTTATACTGTATCATTACAATTCAAATCGATAGTGTTATGGAAATTTTAAGTTTTTTAGGGGGTAATGGACTGTTCTTAATACTAGGAATTGTACTAATAATCGTTTATTTTGTGAATAGAAAACGAAGAAGGTAGTATATTTGTGCCCCAATACAATTTAAGATGAGCAATATACGTATCACAAAACAATTTTCTTTTGAAACAGGTCATGCACTCTATGGCTATGATGGTAAATGTAAAAATATACATGGCCACAGTTACCAGCTCAATGTTACTGTAATAGGAAAACCAATTGATGATGCCTCAAATGTAAAGTATGGTATGGTGATCGATTTTGGTGATCTTAAAAAAATTGTCAAAGAAGAAATTGTCGACGTATTCGATCACGCTACCGTTTTTAATAAAAACACACCTCATCTGGAATTAGGTAAGGACCTCATGGATAAAGGGCATAATGTGTTACTTGTAGACTACCAACCCACCAGTGAAATGATGGTGATCGATTTTGCTCAAAAAATAAAAGCGCGGTTGCCTGAACATATTAAATTACATTCTCTTAAGTTACAGGAAACCACTACAAGCTTAGCCGAGTGGTTTGCCTCGGATCAAGATTAAGATAGGCATCTAAATAAAGCGTATATGAAATGCAAAGGTGTTTTTTGTAATACTAGATTTGTTAGTTAAGAACAAATAATTAGTAAAACATAAAATAAGATGAAGCTATTTTTTTAGCGGTATACTAGTATTGTATTCGTATTTCGCTTGTTCACAATGTTTTGAAGAAATAATAAGCTGTTAGATAGAATTATTTAATCCAAATCTGCATCTGACACCCTTAGTGATTTGGAATGCTCAAAAGAAACTGTTTTAAACATAAAATGTAATATCGTTGTCTTTCAAAGACCAAAAGGTGGATATTTCTAAATTCAAGCAGCCAATTTTTACAGTTGTTATAGCTAAATAAGAGTTTTTCCTTACTTTTTACTAAGGTTTTTAAATATGAACGAAAAAACAAACATATAAGCAACTGTATTTCAGGATACTAAGCTTATGCTTAAACCTTACTAAAGTGTAAGGTTAAACTTGAGGAAAATAAATTTAAAGTTAGTAAGTTTGGGCATACTAAAAATTTATATTAACAAACCTGTGTATTCAAAATAAAAATTGTTTTTAAAACATTTTTTAGGATAAAATTTATAACACTATGATACGATATTTACTTTTAATTTTACTTACAACAACAATGTATGCTCAAGAAAACCTTTATAACGTAAATCCAGGAGTTGGTAATGGTATTCGTTTTTGGAATCATGATAATTATAAAATTCATATGGGTAATACTTCAGAGTATAAATATGGACCTGTTACAGATTTTAGTATAAAAATGAATATGAGTGATAATATTCTTACTAGAGGTTGGACTTGGGGAACTAATGGGGCTGTTCCTGTAGCTGCATTGAATGTTAAAGGTGATTTTCAAATAGCAGGTACTTTCAAGTCTAATTTGGGGGTTTTTGAAGCAATGGATACGCAAGCAGCTACGAATGCTACAGATTGGAAAGATTGGGGTAAATATAGTTTAGTGCTTTCGGCAGGAAAAGTTTTGGAGACAAAACCTAATGGGCAAGAAATAAGGAAATTTCAATTTTTTGATCATCCAGCAACATCTGGAGGCTTGCCAGCAGGAACGTCATTAAATTTAAGAAACGACAATAATGAGATTTTTTTAGCAGCATCTTCCTTCAACTTAGAATCTAGATTTCATGTGGCAGATCCTGAAGGAGCAGAAATAATAAAAGCAGGTAATTTTTCAGCTAATAGTTCAAATAATAGCTCAAATGAAAGTGTTAATTGGGTTCATTTACCAAAAGCGAATTCAAGATTGGCCATAGGAAGTTGGGCTATGTATAAGCCTGAACACGAGTTTACAGTAAGAGGTAGTGGTTGGTTCGAACATGAAATTATAACCAATTCTAAAATAGGTGTTGGTGTTCAAGCACAAGACATTCCCTCGGATTATAAATTAGCAGTTGATGGAAAAATTATAGGAGAAGAAGTGAAGGTGCAGTTAAGTGGCCAGTGGCCAGATTATGTTTTTGAAAAAGAATATGCTTTGCCATCTATTTATGATGTAGAAGCCTACATTAAAGAGAAAGGGCATTTGAAAAATATTCCATCTGCTAAAGAGATAGAAAAAGCAGGAGGAGTGACATTAGGACAAATGAATATTAAGTTGCTTGAGAAAATAGAGGAACTCACACTTTACATTATAGCACAGCAAAAGGAGAATGATATGCAAAAAAGACAGTTGGAGCAGTCTGAAGAGAAGTATCTTAATGTTGAAGAAAGGTTAAAGAGACTTGAAATTCTTGTGAAAAATAGTGAAGATTAATTACAACTCAGTTTAATTATTAAAATTTAAAAACAACTTTCTAAGAACACAAACTATAGCATACATGAAAAAAATTGTATTACCAATCGCCATTTTGGCGCTAATTCTTGCTAGCATAGGGGTTTATTTTGCTACCATTTCGTCCCATCAAGTCTATGTAGATGTTAATAAACTCTTAGAGGGATACAAACGCACTA
>CAZLTR010000166.1:0-8026 GCA_964562415.1 uncultured Hyunsoonleella sp.
TCCTTGTGTGGTGCCCCGTGCCGTGCCTATAGTAGAGGCCATGGCGGCTTTAGTTATAGCCGATTTTCATTTATTAAATAAACTGTATTCTTAATACAATAGAGCGTACACCTCTCTTTAATCATTTGTGTTTTTTGAAACCACATAAGGGTATAAAGATGCGATACAACCTAAAACCTGCAATTAATATAGTGCAGGTTTTTTTATGGTCTTAACTCTAGGGCCTAACAAGTTTGATTTCAATGATGATAAACTGCCTATAGCGCTAGAAATCGTTTGTTGTAAAGAACCAAAATGGGGTTTCGATATTGGCATTGGTAGGACTGTTTTTCTGTATAAAGAGGAGGTGAATAACTGTCGTATACTTGCTAAAAATACTTATATTGTTCTTTTATTATACACCTATGAAAAAATTAGCATTACACTGGAAAATTATTATTGGTATGCTGTTAGGCATTATCTTCGGATTTATAATGAACAGTGTTGACGGGGGCAAAAACTTTGTTGCAGATTGGGTAGCACCATTTGGCAAAATATTTATCAATTTGCTAAAGCTTATTGCTATTCCCTTAATATTAGCCTCTTTAATTAAAGGCATTTCAGATTTAAAAGATATTTCTAAAATAAAAGCAATGGGCTTGCGTACTATAGGAATATATATGCTAACGACTATTATTGCTATTGTAATAGGTTTAACCATAGTAAATATAGCTAAGCCAGGGCAGGGCATGCCAGAACAAACCATAGAAAAAATAAAATTAAAATATGCAAACAATGCAGGTGTGGCCGATAAATTGATGAAGGCTTCAGCACAAAAAGATGCAGGACCTTTACAAGCTTTGGTAGATATATTTCCTAGTAATATTTTTAAGTCTTTTGTAGAGGCTTCTATGCTGCAAGTCATCTTTTTTGCTCTATTCTTAGGGATTTGTCTCTTGTTAATCGAAGAAGAAAAAGCAGCACCTTTGGTAAAGTTTTTTGATGCATTAAACGAAGTCGTCATGAAAATGGTAGATCTCATCATGCTGTTTGCACCTTATGCTGTATTTGCATTATTGGCTAATGTAATTATTGCTTTTGATGATATCGAAATATTGATAAAGCTTTTATATTATGCATTATGTGTCGTTCTAGGTTTGGCACTAATGGTAGGCGTATATTTACTTTTAATACGCGTCTACACTAAAAAATCACCAATGTGGTTTTTAAGCCGTATTAGCCCTGCGCAATTATTAGCGTTTTCAACAAGTAGTAGTGCTGCCACATTACCAGTTACCATGGAACGTGTAGAAGAACATTTGGGTGTAGATAAAGAAGTGTCTGGATTTGTATTGCCTGTAGGCGCAACCGTAAATATGGATGGTACAAGTTTGTACCAAGGTATTGCCGCAGTATTTATTATGCAAGTAATATGGCCAGAAGGGCTTACGTTTTCTAATCAATTGGTTATTATTTTAACAGCTTTATTAGCCTCTATAGGTAGTGCAGCTGTACCTAGTGCTGGTATGGTAATGCTGGTTATTGTATTAGAATCGGTTGGTTTTCCTGCCGAATTACTCCCTATAGGATTAGCATTAATTTTTGCTGTAGATCGTCCTTTAGATATGTGTAGAACGGTAGTGAATGTTACGGGAGATGCCACCGTGTCCATGTTGGTGGCTAAATCTTTAAATAAATTAAATACACCTCAACCAAAAGCATGGGATGATCATTATGAGCACGTAAAATAGAGGAGGCTAATAAATAATCTATGCATATTAAAATTAATTTACTGTAAACTATGACAGCAACGCTTACCACACCTGTAGTTAGCACCTCATGGCTCTACGAAAATTTAGAAGCTGATAATTTGGTGGTTTTAGATGGCACCATTGCTAAAGTTTTCAATGCTTCTGCATTGCAAATTCCTAAGGCACGTTTTTTTGATATCAAACAAAAATTTAGTGATACTTCGAATGCATTTCCTAGTGCGTTTCCCTCGGCCTCTCAATTTGAAAGCGAGGCACGCGCTTTAGGCATTAATACAGATAGTGCTATAGTAGTTTACGATGATAAAGGTATTTATTCTAGTGCTCGTGTTTGGTGGTTGTTTAAAGCGTTTGGCTATACCAATGTAGCGATTTTAGATGGTGGTTTTTCAGAATGGCAGGCGCAAAATTTACCTACCACCAGTACCATAACTTATCAAGGTCCCCAGGGTAATTTTCAAGCAAATTTACAGGAGGGCTATATGGTGTTTTTTGACGACCTTCAAAAAGCAGCAACAACACAAACGCATAAAATTATTGACGCGCGCTCTTTAGCCAGATTCCAGAGTGAGGTTCCAGAACCAAGAGAGGGGTTAAGAAGAGGAACCATTCCTAATTCGGTGAATTTGCCGTTTACAGATTTATTAGATCAAGGTAAATTAAAATCGAAAACGGCCATTGCAAAAGCCTTGTATATGCTAGCAGAAAAGGAGGACCCTATTATTTTTTCCTGTGGTTCTGGTATTACAGCCTGTGTATTAGCATTAGGAGCCGAACTGTCTGGTTATAAAAATATAAAGGTTTACGATGGGTCTTGGACAGAGTATGGCGCTTTAACGACAGGTGCTATGGCAGCGCCAGATACCTGGACGAAACCCGAGGTGCTTGCCTATATCTTGTTATATATTGCGCATGCCGATTTAAATGAAACTTGGCCAGAGCGGGATTACATTTTGTCTCGTGTAGACCAGACGTTATACCAACGTGTATACCAGCAATTTCAACAGGATAATGATTATCAAGTTGTGCAAAATATCATTACAGCTGTAACCACACATAATTATTACAGAAATGATTTTGCCGACCTCTTTGCCGATATTAAATTAATGGCATTTGCCGATGGGCGTTATAATGATATGGAGAAGGTTTCCTATGCTATGTTAAGGAAATTGTTAACGGTAGAGTAGAGACGTACAAATGTTTCTAATTTGGAATCGGCTTTAACTGGTATTCCATTAGAATCTGTAAACTATAGTTTTTAGATTATTCATGCATGCAGTGATAGCAACCTTAGTCTAAAAATCGGCGTTTTAAGTCTGGAGTAGGAATCATACAGGCCTCTTGTTTGCCAAACCACTTGTAGCGATTTTTAGCGATACCATCATAAACCCAATCACGTATAGGTTTAGGTATAATTAAGAAAACTACCAAGAGACGGGTAAATACATCTAATTTTGCAGCGATTTTTAAAGCAGCTGTACTTTTGGTAGCAATACCTTTTTCTGGCGTATATAGAAGTATAGAGTCTACCTTGGTCGTATCAATATGATATTGGGCAATAATTGTTTTTCCAATAGTACTTTGTAAGGCTGTAAACATAAACTGCGCTTTGGTGTCACGTTTAATAATATACTGCACAGCCCCGTTGCAAAGGTTGCAAACGCCATCAAAAAGAATAACTTGTTTATCTACGGGAAGCTTTAAACTCATTAGACAAAGATACGACCTATAGGGTTATTTTTTAGCTTCAACCAGCTCCAGTAAATCTAAACTTACATTGGTGGTAAACATACCGTAGTTTACGTTTGCTTTTTCTTTTTCAATACGATCTATGCTTCCTACAGCTCTACCATCATGCAGGCGTACACGATCACCAACTTTTAAGATGGGCTTAGGCTTAGGCGGTGCTTCGGCAGCTTTGCGTTTGGCTTCTTTTTTCTTTTTACGAATCACTTCAACTTTTTTCTCGGCTTCTTTGCGTACCTTTTCTTCAGCTGCTTTCTCAGCACGTTTTTGTTTTGCTGAAATCTTTTTGCGTTTAGAATTTTCAATTTGTACGACCTTAAACAGTTCGAACATTAGTTCTTTTTTCTTGTGATTCTCAAAATACTTCTCGGCAATATCATTAACCTTTTGTCCTAAGTATATCAAACGTTGGTTGCTATCGTATAGCTCTTGATAGCTTTCTAGCTTCTTTTGCACCTTGGCATTAATTTCTTCTAACTTATCGGCTTCTTCACTTTTCTTTTTTTCATTTTCCTTAAGCGATTGCCCTGTTTTTTCAAGCCTAGAACGCTCTTTTTGCAATTTGGCAATAGTAGCATCGAAACGTACTTTACTGCGTTCTATTTTCTTTTTAGCTCTATTAATTAGAGAATAAGGGATGCCGTTTTTTTGAGCAACTTCAAAAGTAAAACTACTTCCTGCTTGTCCTATGATAAGTTTAAACATAGGTTCTAAAGTACGCTCGTTAAACAACATGTTGGCATTCAACATATGCGGCAATTCGGTCGCTAGAATTTTTAAATTGGAATAGTGTGTCGTAATAATTCCAAAAGCTTCTCTATGGTAAAATTCTTCTAAAAAAGTTTCGGCCAGTGCACCACCAAGTTCGGGGTCACTACCTGTTCCAAATTCATCAATTAAATTAAGTGTATTCTTATTGCATTTTTTTAGAAAATAATTCATCTGCTTTAAGCGGTAACTATAGGTACTAAGGTGATTCTCTATAGATTGATTATCACCAATATCACTTAAAATGCGATCGAATAAACACACTTTACTACGCTCATGCACAGGAATAAGCATTCCAGATTGCAGCATGACTTGTAAAAGGCCCACAGTTTTTAAAGTGATACTTTTTCCTCCTGCATTTGGACCAGAAATAACTATAATTCTACTGTCTTGTTGTAAGGATAGTGTTTGCGGAAATGTTTTCTTTTTCGCTTCAATATTTGCCAAGTACAGTAACGGATGGTATGCGTCACGCATAAGCATTTCTCTGCCTTCAGAAATTTCGGGAAGAATACCCTGCATAGACTTGGCATATTTTGCTTTAGCAGAAATAACATCTATAGCAATTAAAAAGGTCTGGTACGCTTTTAATAGCGGCAAAAAAGGGCGCGCAAAATCGGTGACTTCTTTTAGTATACGTACAATTTCTTCCTGTTCTTCGTATTCTAAATTATTGAGTTCTCTGGTATATTGTAGTGTGGTTTCAGGCTCTATATAAACAATACTGCCTGTCTTACTTCCCCCCATAATAGCGCCTTTAACTTTACGGCGATACATGGCTTTTACAGCTAAAACACGCTTGTTATCAACAACAGATTCTCGAATATCGTCTAGGTAATCTAAATTATGATAGGTGTTTAATGCTGTGGCAAAACTTTGATTTATTTTGCCTTTAATTCTATTTAGAGCCTGTCTTAAATCGTATAGGGTATCTGAAGCATTATCTTTAATGTCTCCAAAGCGATCTACAATAGCATCTATTTTTTCAATAAGCACTGTGGTTACTTCTATAGGATGTGCATAATGGTGGAGTGTAGGGTAGTATTCTTCAAACTTTTTTAAAAATTTTACAATACCATTAGTCGTAAGCGCTATAGCAACTAGTTTTTTTAAACTGTGTACTTCTAAAAATGTATTTTCTATAACCAATAACTTCAATTCCTTCGAAATTGTATCAAAACCATGATTAGGGATACGATTGTCATTGTAGAAAGAAGAGACGTATTCGTTAGTGAGTTGCAATTGAAATAACAAATCCTCTTTCGTCTTAAAAGGAGCTATTTCTAAAGCAGCTTGATGTCCCAAAGGGGTGATGCAAAGCTCACTTACTTGCGCCAATACTGTTGGGAATTCTAAATCTTGTAATGTTTTTTTATGAATGTGTATCATTCGTAACCGTCAAATCAAAAAATGAAAGCGCTAAGTTATGAATTCTTTAGATGAAGTTTTCCTAGATTTGCACAATAAAAAATAATCCAGTTGTTTTAAAATGATAAAAGTATAGTGTAACATTTAATTATTTTAAACACTAATAGTATAAACTTAAAGTAAATGAATTTTATAAAAAGGGTATTATCTACAGTTACAGGGCTTTTTGTGTTCTTAGCCATTTGTTTTATAGGGATAATTGGTATTGGTGTTATTTTTGGAGGACCTTCAAAAGATACCGTTCAGGTAAAGCCCAATTCCGTTTTAAAACTAAAATTGAATTTCCCTATACGGGATTATGCTGGTAAAACAGAATATAAAGAATATCCCTTTTTGAATGAAGAAGATAAGAATGGTTTATTTAATCTTGTAGATGCTATTCATTACGCGAAGACCGATGCAAATATTAAGGGGATTTCGATAGATAATAGTTTTATAAATGCGGGTATTACACAAACTAAGACATTAAGAGATGCCTTGTTAGATTTTAAAACATCGGGTAAATTTGTGGCAGCTTATGCCGATTTATATTCGCAAAAATCCTATTACCTTAGTTCTATAGCCGATAGTGTTTTTATAAACCCAATTGGCATGTTAGAGTTTAAAGGCTTGTCTACAGAGCGTTTGTATTTTAAAGATTTTCAGGAAAAATCGGGCATAAAAATGGAAGTGGTGCGCCATGGGAAGTATAAAAGTGCTGTAGAGCCATTTTTAGAAAATGAGATGAGTGCTAATAATCGAGAGCAAATCTCGGTATACTTAAATGGTCTTTGGGACGAACTTAAACAGGAAATAGCTGCAGCACGTCAAATACCAGTACCGCAATTAGACCGTATTGCCGATAGTTTACTGGCGCGAACACCAGAGTTAGCGCAAAAGGCAAATTTAGTCGATGGCATACTTTATCACGACCAATATATTGGCAAGTTAAGACGTGCCATGGGGTTATCTAAGGGTGAAAAATTAAACGGAATTACCTTAAAGCGCTATGCAAAACACGTTGCACCAAAATTAAAAGCGAAATCAAGTCCAGATAAAATAGCCGTAATTTATGCCGAAGGCGACATTATTTATGGCGAAGGAGAGGTAGGCAGAGTAGGGCATATTACGATTAATAAGGCACTTCGAAAAGTGCGCAAAGATAAGCGTATTAAGGCAGTAGTATTACGAATTAACTCTCCAGGAGGGAGTGCTCTAGCCAGTGAGTTGATTTGGCGTGAATTGGAAATTACAAAACGAAAAAAGCCAGTTATAGTGTCTATGGGAGACTTGGCAGCGTCAGGAGGCTATTACATTGCAGCTAATGCTGATAAAATTATTGCACAACCAACAACCATAACAGGAAGTATAGGGGTATTTGGAGTACTTCCTAATTTTAAAAATTTAGCAGATGATTTAGGTATAAATGCAGAGCAAGTGGTCACCAATACTAATGCCATAAGTTACAGTCCTTTTGAGCCCCTAACAGCTAATCAACGTAATTTTATAAAAGAAGGGATCATAGATATATACGGTTTATTCTCTAAGCGTGTGGCCAATGGTCGTAATTTAAGCCCCGAAGCTGTAGAAGCGATTGCACAAGGACGTGTTTGGACAGGAAAAGATGCATTGCAAAACGGTTTGGTAGATGAATTAGGTGGTTTAGATCTCGCCTTACATTATGCTGCAGAGGCAGCAGAGATAGAAGATTATAAAATAAAAACCTTTCCTGTATTTGAGAAGAAACTGGATGAAATGTTAGAAGAGTTTGGATTAGCAAAAGCCAAAACAGAGCTTTTAAAAGACGAGCTAGGAGAAGAAGGCTATAAACTTTTTAGTGAAATAAAACGCCGTACGCAACGCGAAGGCGCGCAACTTCTATTTCCATTTAGTACAGAAATTAAATAGTTTAGAACAATATACATCCTATTAAACAAAAGCGAATTTAAGTTCGCTTTTGTTGGTTTATAGTGCTAAAGTACCATTGCAAGTAATAATAAATGTTGTGCTAACTTCAAAACTATAATAGTTTACGCATTGATAAGGTGGGTTTACGCAGTTTCTATTTTAGGCCTTAAGTGTTTGTTCTAGTTTTAGACTAACTAAAACGCTAAGAATATGAGCACACTAATTAGAATTATTGTTATTACAGTAGTAACATACCTAAATTCTCTATGGCAACAAGACCCATGTATAGCACCTCAATCAGTAGAGTATAAACTTATAACGGAATGCCCCATTTCGAATTGAACTTATCTTGACGTTTTGTTTTTAACCGAAAATGAGTTGAAATTTAACTAGGTAAGGCACTTTTTGAAGCTCATAGCAGCGCTACGGACAAAAAAAGTAACGAAATA
>CAZLTR010000167.1:0-7996 GCA_964562415.1 uncultured Hyunsoonleella sp.
TAAAAACACATTTCATCATAACACTTTAAAGAACTTCGTTTTTTCTTAAACAAATTGAAAACCGACCCCAAAGGATCGGTTTTTCTACATTAAATTCTGTAAAATTAACAGCATTAAGCCTTAGTGTTTGGTGGTACTAAAACGCATCCTGAAAATTCTTCTGTAATAGATTCCAGACCAAAATGGGCTTTTAGCATTTTTTCGGTAGAACGCAGTGAGCCGTTTACCCAACCTTGCATGTCCGACCAGGTTTCGTTACAGGTAAAAATGTCTTCCTGGTCTAGCGGTTTTGTCATTCGTGCTATGACCTCTCTATCATTAGCATTCAATGCCCATTGGTGATAGGCGTACGGAAAATCGTTGTCCCCATCCCATGAGCGGTAACTTGTAAGTACTGGCTCTGGTACATAATGTGTTTTAAATAAGCTTTTAATTTGTTTTAAAGCCTCTTCTACCACTTTTTGCGATGCGGGGAATAAGGTTTGTGGCGATTTAGCATGTTCCTGTTGTAATGGACTGTCAAATTTAGGCCCTACATTTTGCAGCCCCTGCCAGAAAATGGTATTGGTAAAATCGCAGTAAATGGTCAGTGCAGCAGGTTTGCCTTTATCGGGAGCTCCTGGTGCGGTTTGTACCGTATAGAAGGGATATATGGCATTTATAGGTAAATCGGTAAAGGAGGGCCCTGCCAATACCAAAGGTTGTCCTGTAGACCCATCTGCCCACCAAGGAATTTCAAAATACAAATTAATTTTTAGCAAGCGCATGGGCTGTACAGCATTGATGTCTTCCCAGAATGTTCTTGAGTTTGTATTGCCATGCAATACTGGTGATGTAGCAAACAAGGTCGCCATGGCTTTGCTTGGTATCGCTAAGATGATTTGTTGCGTAGTTAGAGTCGCTGTTTGAGCATTGGGTTCGAAAACGGTAGCAGAACTGCCCGCTTTGGCTATACTTAAAGTCGCGTTATAGGCACCCTTTGTACCTGTGATATTATTTACGTTAACCCCTGTGTATATGATACCGCCTAACTGGGTTACTTTGTCTTCTAATTTACGAATTAAGGAACTAAACCCACGTTTTAAAGTGAAATACTGCGGATTTGCAGGGAAATCTTCTAAAATTTGCCATGCTTCTCCTGCATTTGGTAGGCCTTGAAACGGTCCGCGAAAGCCCAGCACGTCTGCTAACATGGTAATGCATTCTTCAGAATACCCCATGCTTCTTAGCAAGCCGCCCAATTGCCATTGGTTAAGCGGAATACCGTCCAACTTAAAATCGAGTCGGAATTTTTGCCAAAATTCTGGTGTTGGCTTTTCAGGGATGTCTTCAACACGGTTTACATTAAGAATGCGCTGGTAAATAACATTTAAAATGGCACCAGGACTTTGGTGTTGTTCTGCGGGGTCTAAATCGTATAATTGGCCCCAGATGGCATTGTTGTTGGCCTCTGCTTCGGCTTGGGTAAAGCTGTGTCCTCTCACGAAATACCGGTTGGTCGTCATAGGAAAATAGACAGTGTCTTTACATAAATTAAGTGCCGAAAAAAGGGACATGAGCTCGGCCATAGAATCTTCGAAACGCATACCGCCTTCTTCTTCTTTAACGATAGACGTTTTAGAATCGTAAGGATCTTTAATTGCTACTAAATCGGAATCTAGCCTACCTCCCGTACGGTTTAAGCGGTCTAGAATAACGACTTTTCTGTTTTTATCGTGTTGCAAGAGTCTGTAAGCGGCGTAAAGGCCAGAAACACCTGCGCCTACAATTAACACATCTGTGTGGTCTGTAAGTGTGGTTTTTTTACTCATATTTTGTTATAAAATTGAGAAGGTACCTGCTTGTACATTCAAACAGGGCGAAGTGAAACGCATGACCTTCATGTTGGTTTTATTTTTTATACAGTGAACTCCTCTTGACGTTTTCTATTTCCTAAAAAATGGCTGAAATTTTGTCCGTAGCGCTGCTATGAGCTTCAAAAAGTGCCTCATCTGGTTAAATTTCAACTCATTTTCGGTTAAAAACAAAACGTCAAGATGAGTTCAGTATTTGTAAGTATCTAAAGTTAAAAAGTGCTTAAAATAGTTAAAGCTATAAGTTCTCCTTGTTAACCTCATTTTAGCGCACTTTAAGTACTTCTCACTCTAGATTTTAACACTACTCGCGTTTATGGTTCATAACTGGGCATATACTACCAGCATTAGAGCTTTTAAGCGTGTGTTCATCATGCACTTCTGTAGGCAGTTGAATAGATGGCAAACGTTTGTCTGCAGGAACGTCTTGCTCGCGTCTTAGGGTGTTTACTTGAATGTGAGGCCATAATGTGGTACCGCCATTAGAGCCAAATTGGAATTCAAAATCGACAATTTGCTCGTATTGCAATTGCTCAATTACCCCTCCAAATGCTTCATCATACACCTCTTCTATCCACATGCGGTAGCGCATTCTGGCCACTTTGCAATAGCGTTCTATCATCGGGTTATTTATAGTGGCGCCTTGAATGCCTGTGGTGTGAGCAGAATCGAGTTCGATCATATCGTAACGTTTAAATTCTACACCTTCGTTAGCTTGACTCAACTTTAAATTAGGCTGTACAGTATAAGGGAATGCGGCACCAAATTGATCGTAGTTAAATATTTTTTCGAAATAGGCACGGCCACTATTAAGCCCTCCACCCTCTTGATCTTCACGAGGTAATTTTGTCCATGCAGGCTTTTCAAGAGAGCCTGGAATTAAATCTTTCTCTGGGTTTATCCCCATGCTTGGCGATACCGCTAAATATTGTTGTTCCCATAAATCGGCAATATGTGGGGCCTTCCCTTCTCCAGATGCGGCAATATTACCTGTTAAGTGAATGGTAGTGCCGTGAGGGATCACACCAGATCTGGAAATTTGATAGGGTGGTACAAACTGTGCACCTAGTTCTCCAGGACCAAATACAGGTTCTGCACCATCTGTTTTTACAGATTCGGCATCTGCTGTATGTTTAAATAAATTTGTCGGATTTTGGTAGGGGCTGTCATCTTTCCAGGGCATGGTGTTATCACCTAACCATAAATACATGCCATCCTCGAAATGCTGAAGATCGTTATTAGTATCTATAATCGCGGTTTCATATTTCACAGCGCCATTAAATTGCTCGTTCGATCCTGCACGGTTGCGAACAGGGGCATTGACTTGTGTAAACTTAAGTTGCTCTCGGTATTCTTGAGACTTAAAGTGAAAAACGCCAAAAATAGTTTCAGAGGACGACCCAGGAGATGGCATGGGTGTGGTATGCAATCCTGTTGGGCCACCTTTCCAGTTTACCCAATTGCCGTGAAGTTTTGATAAGATGCCAAATTGCGTTCCATTATGCTTTCCTTTTGGTAAACCTTCCTCCCATTCTTTATAAGGCCGTACTGAAGATTTTTGCTTTTGTGCTTTCATTTTAATTTAATTTAGAGGGTTTATATTTTTTTGGTTTGCGCTATGTTATTTAAGTCAGATAAAAGGATGGTTGCTATTTGCATACCGATAGAATTTAAGTGTATTTATAAGCAAATAGAAATCCCTTTTAAATCCTTCTGAAATTTAAACTGGTGTTTGTGATGCAATCAGATCATTTAATTTTCTTATGGCATTTCTAAAGTGCAGAAATACTAGGTTTTCTTTTAAGAAAATGTAATGAATGTCATATTTTCATACACGAAAGCGCTAATTAACAGTATCAGAAAAAAGCAACAAATGTGTAAAGACACATCTATTTCATAAAATGATATAAAAGAAGGCTGCTTATTGCGTTGCAGAAATTAAAAATGAGCATTTACCTTTTAGTTAAACCCCAATTATTAATTAGAAAATTTATTACGACTTTCAACTCTAGCAAACACTAGCACTACGCTATGTTTTTTAATATAACCGTAGTGATACGACGTAGAAATTAAGAAAACAGTAGTGTTTATGGCATTTGAAACCCTCATGACAATGTTCCAATGTTTAATCTGGATTAAAAACTCTATTAACTATTTTTATAGTTTTATAACTATATTTATAGTCACATATCAAAAAATACTATATATTTGCCTTATGAATGAATTAACAAAAGCAGAAGAACAAGTCATGCAATACGTATGGAGACTTGAAAAGGCATTTTTAAAAGAAATTGTAGAACAGTTTCCAGAACCCAAACCTGCATATACAACAATTTCGACTGTTGTAAGGGTTTTAGTGAAAAAAGAGTTTTTAGAATTTAACACTTACGGTAAGGTGCGACAGTACTATGCGGCAATTTCTAAAGACTCCTATTTTAAGATACATATGAAAAAAGTAATAGGCAATTTCTTTAATGGCTCGCCAAGTAAATTCGCATTGTTTTTTACAAATAATGAAGATTTAAATCTTAGTGAACTGGAAAAAATGAAGCTAATGCTTGAAAGCAAAATAGAAGAACTCAAGAAAAAAAATGAATAGTACTGTATTATATCTCATAAAAACCACTTCTGTTTTAGCGCTGTTGTACCTCTTATACATTGTGTTTTTGGATAAATTAACCTTTCATAAAGCGAATAGATGTGTTTTAGTAGTAATGCTCCCTGTTTCATTACTTCTTCCGTTATCTCACTATTTATTTCCTGTAGTTCCCATATTTAATGAGATGCCTTTATTCCAAGAGGTGAATATAAATGCATTTGCTGCAAACTTACACGGTACTAAAGCACCTTTAAAGGGGGCTACTTTTAAGTATTCTGCAATAGCAGTTAGTATATATTGGATGATTTGCTCTGTATTTTGTTTTAGATTTTTAATGGCAATAAGGCAGCTGTTTGTACTGAAAAAACAGTCTAAAATTAAACAGAAAAAAGGACACCTATTAATTATTGCTAAGGTCCCAGAAATATTCTCCGCATTTAATTGGATTTTCATTCCAGAAGATATTTATCCGCAGTATGACGAGCAAATTATTGCACATGAAAAGGTACATGTAAGTTTAAAACATTCTTGGGATGTGATTTTAATCGAAATCTACAGCGTTTTCTTTTGGTTTAACCCTATACTCTACTTTTATAGAAAATCGCTAAAAGTTGTACACGAATATCAAGCAGATCGAGGTGTGTTACAAAGCGGTGTAAAGCCATCCCAATATATGGCGTTGCTTATGCAAAGTCTTACTATTTCTAAACGCAATACGTTATACAATTACTTTAGTCAACCTATTTTGAAAAAACGTGTAACCATGATGACGAAACCAAAATCCAATCCACTTTCCACATTAAAATACCTCTTAATTTTACCTGTTTGTTTGTTTTTAATTTCAGCATTTAAAACGCCACTCATTACAACTCATACCAATTTAAATACTACAAGTGCTGCCACAATTTTAAATTCACCTCCAACACTTTTTCCCCTACAAAATGGCACTAAAGATAATATAAGAACACATTTTGGTATTATAAATAAGCATTCAAAACACAAAGGTAACATGCATAAAGGTGTTGATATTATAGGGCAAATAGGAACTCCTATTTTGGCTACAGCAGACGGCATTGTTAGAAAAGCTGCTTTAGAAGGGAATTGGGGAAACTTAATTATCATTACACATCAAGGCGGATTTGAAACTTGGTACGCGCATTTAAAGGGGTTTCATACACACATAAATAAAGCTGTTAAAAAAGGAACAATTATTGGATATCTTGGCAATACTGGGAAAGTAACAGTGCCGCATTTACATTATGAAATTAAACACAATGGGAAACACCTAAACCCTATAGACTACTTAGAATAGTGCGTTTGTCTAAACCCGATTTATGCATTAGTATGTCAAGCAGATCACAGCTGTAATAAAGTTTCTATTGCAGAAAACGGGTTAAATAAAAACACATCCTAATCGCAAGATTTTTTTAATTCAAAATCAGTTCTCTTTTTAAGCAGAACAGGCTGGTTACAGCTCAATAATTTTAAAACCCACACATGAAAAATTTAATTACAAAACTAATATTACTCTTTGCTTTACACGTTTCTTCTCAGCCTAAAGTTAGTTTTACTTTTGACGATGGTTCCTTAAGCAATAAAGCCAATTACACTTTTAACCAATGGAACGGGATGTTACTAGAAAAGCTAAAAGCCGCTCATGTAAGCGCTATGTTTTTTGTAACAGGAAAGCATAAAATGGGACCACAAGGCAAGAAATTACTAAATGGCTGGAACGCCAATGGCCACTATATTGCTAACCATACATTTAAACATGCTAACTATAATAAGGACACTCATACTTTCGAGGCTTTTAAAGATGATTTTATTAAAAATGATGCTCTTATAAATACGTATTCGAATTATTGTAAATTTTTTAGGTTTCCGTACTTAAAAGCAGGTAATACCGAAGAAAAGGTAAAGGCAGTAAATGCCTTTTTGAAAGAACAGCAGTATAGAAATGGACATGTTACTATTGATAATTCAGACTGGTATATTGATAGCAGACTGATTAAAAGATTAAAAGAAAACCCTAACGCCGATATAAGCGATTTTAAAACGTTTTATTTGAATCATATCTGGGAATGTGCACAATTCTACGAAGACCTATCATTTAAAATAAACGGGAGACATATTAGTCACAGTCTTTTATTACATCATAATTTGGCCGCAGCCCTTTTCATCGATGATCTTATAAAAATGTTTAAATCTAAAGGTTGGAAAATCGTATCGGCTTTTAATGCCTACAAAGATCCAGTGTATTTGTCAGAACCAAAATTTGCTGGAGAAAGCCTTATTTATGCCTTGGCAAAAGATTCTGGAACGTATGAGACTATTTTAAGTACTTCTGTAGACAGTAGTAAATCTATAAAAGAAGTAATGCATACATTGGGATTATAACCCCAAAAATCACGTCTACTTTCAACGCTAAATTAATACACTAATGTCTTTAAAAAATACTTTTCAACGCATTATGAAGTCGTTATACTTATGCTTTTTTTTAGTTTATTTGTGCCATGCGAGTTATGCACAACATCAAGATACTTTAAAAATTGATACAACCGTTACCCATTCACTCAAAGTGAAAGACACTCTAGTTCAAATAAAACCAAATAAAAAGGATAGCATAGCAAATGTATGGTTAACAGAGTTTTGGGACACATCCACTTATAATCCCTACAAAAACACCATAAAAAGATATCCTTTTAATATTGTTTTTGCAGATAGTGTTTACGGCTCGCCTATTGAACGTAAAAAAGTAGTGACGTCCCGTTATGGATGGCGCAACAGAAGACCACATAAAGGCATTGATATTGATTTAGTTACTGGTGATAATGTCTTAGCGATGTTGGATGGAAAAGTGCGTTATGTTAGCGCTCAAGCAGGACATGGGAAATTAGTTGTCATTCGCCATTTTAACGGATTAGAAACGGTGTATGCACATTTGTCTAAACAATTGGTTAACGTTAATGATAGGGTTTCTAAGGGGCAAATAATAGGTAAAGGTGGTACAACTGGAAATGCTAGAGGAAGTCATTTACATCTTGAAGTAAGTTTTAAAGGGGTGTATATCCATCCAGAATATATATTTAATTTCGGAGAAAAAAATAAGATCCGCTCTCAAAATATATGGGTCACTAAAAGTTGGGCAACACCATACCTTCATAGTTCTAAACGCCAAAGCCTTATTTCGATTTGTAATACTTATGAAGAGGCTTTACAAAGTGAAAAGAAACAAAAACAAATCTATATTGTGAAAAAAGGCGATACGCTTTCTAAAATTTCATATAAACATCATGTGTCTATAAATTCCATTTGTAAAACTAATGCCATTAGAAAAACAAGTACACTTAAAATTGGTCAGAAACTGGTTTTAGTACACTAAAATTATGCGCTTAGTAATACAGATAAATGTGAAAGAACTGTTATGTGTAGCGTACTTTTGGTTATTTTAAAGTACTGCTTTTAAACGTTCAATCCCTCCTACTACGTTTTTATAATAGTAACAACATTGTTATTTGCAAGGTGTTTTCGTGGTTAATTCTGC
>CAZLTR010000168.1:0-7987 GCA_964562415.1 uncultured Hyunsoonleella sp.
GTGCATTAGACATCAATGTGCATGATACATACTTCGTTGTAGCGCACTTCCACTTAGTAATGGGTATCTCTGCACTTTACGGTATGTTTGCTGGGATTTACCACTGGTATCCTAAAATGTTTGGTAAAATGATTAATAAAAATCTGGGCTACATTCACTTTTGGATTACTGCTATCTGTGCTTATGGGGTATTTTTCCCAATGCACTTTATAGGTATGGCAGGCTTACCTAGACGTTATTATACAAATTCAAATTTCCCTTTGTTTGACGATATTACTAATGTAAACGTAGTGATTACTATTTTTGCTTTAGTAGGAGGCGCATTTCAATTGGTATACTTATATAATTTCTTTGGTAGTATTTTCTTTGGAAAAAAAGCTCCAAAAAACCCATGGCGTTCTACAACATTAGAGTGGACAACACCTGTAGAGCATATCCATGGCAACTGGCCAGGTGAGATACCAGAGGTGCACCGTTGGGCATACGATTATAGTAAACCTGGACACGATGTAGATTTTGTACCTCAAGACGTGCCGCTTAAGGACGGTGAAGAAGAGTTGCAACACTAAGTGCTTCAAAACTTAACATAGAACATATACAAAACCCATCTATTTTAGATGGGTTTTGTGTTTTTTGTAGTCTTTTATCTAATAAATTATATACCAATTAGTTAACATAACTGCAAATTGTTAATAAAAATTAGCAATAAAATCTTATGTCAACTGATTTTTTTCCTTAAAAACCCTGTTTTTTATCGATTTTATGTAATTATTTTTCTTTTTTATCGACGAGATGTAAAAAAATCCGTTTATTTGCATAGTAAAGTTATTAACAATTCTTTTTTTTCTCAATGGGATTGTGCTTTTAATTTTATGTAATTGCTATTAATATGATTTTTAAACATTTTGAAATGAATACTAAATCTACCCTAAAAAATACAGTTAGAACTGTGTTTTCATTTGTATTGTTGTGGTGTATACCTCTAGTAATACAGGCGCAATGTCCTTTAGTACCAAACCCTGCACCCGCATCTATATGTGATGCTTCTGGTTATAATTTTACAAGCCTCAATGCTTTTGCAGATGATACTGTGAGTGGCGATGGTATTGTATGGTACGACATGCCTACAGGCGGAACGCCATTTAATACAAATCAATTAGTTGCAGAAGGCACCTACTTTGCAGATGGTGTTTCCGGCACATGTGGCGTTAGACAATCGGTAACAGTAAGTTTTACGGTACCACCTACTGGCGAAAACTTAGACCGTATTTATTGTAGTAACGAAAACCCTATAGTACAAACGTATATAGACGATGTGTTGACTGGAAGCATTCCTGCCGGCGGTAGTGTAGAGGTTTATAATGATTTCGATTTAACAGATCTCGCAAACCCCGTAGAATCTATCCCCTTAGGTGCATCTAATTTCTATATTGTTTTTATTGATAGCGGAAACTGCAGAAGCCAAATAGAAATAGGACAGGTAGGGGTATTTACAGCTCCAGCCGATCCCACACCAGCTAATCCACAAGAGTTTTGTGCATCCGATAATGCTACTATAGCTAGTTTAAATCCTGGTACAATTTCAACTAACTTTTTATGGTATGAAGATGTAGATGGTAGTGGCAATCCTGTACCCCCAGCATTACAACCTACGACGGCTCTTGTTGATGGTGAAACTTATTATATACAAATAGACGATATCTTTTGTGTGAGTAATGCTATACCAGTAACGGTAACTATAGACACACCAGTGAGTGGAGGAACGTCTGCTATTTTAGAATATTGTAATGATAGCCTACCAGTAGGTGCGTTTGATTTGTTTGACGAACTAGGAGGTTTGCCAAATACAACAGGAACATGGACGGGGCCTATAGCGACAATTAACGGGCACAGAGGTACCGTAAATATATCGGGATTAACCGTTCCCGATAGTTATACATTTACTTATCGTGTCACTACTGCTGGGGTGTGTCCAGATGGAGTGGCTTCAGTAACTATTATCGTAAATGAAGAGCAGAGTTCTGGAACCGTGGCCGCAGCTAATCCCGCACAATTTTGTGTATCTACAAGGCCAGCTGCTTTCGATTTGTTCTCTTTATTAGATAATGAAGACCCTAATGGCCAATGGACCCTAGGACTGTCTAGTGCAGATCCTATTGTAAACTCTCCTATAGATTTAACAGGATTTGCACCAGCAACGTATAATTTTACCTATACCCAAAACTTATTTACATCTTGTCCTAACAATTCAACAACAGTTCAAGTTGAAATATTAGCCGATCCCAATGCTGGAACAGCGGTAAACGCAACATTTTGTGAAAACGAACTGGCAGCACGTTCACCATATAATTTATTTGATGCTTTAGACAGTTCTCAAGATAATAATTCTGGCGTTTGGACCGATGCTGCCGATGTTGTAGTGAGCAGCCCAATAGACGTTTCTGGATTTAGTGTAGCAGGCAGTCCGTTTATGTTTACCTATACGATTGATAATGGCGCCTGTTCGGATAGTGAACAAATAAGCATTTCGGTGGTAGAAGCCCCAGAATCTGGAACTCCTGTAGCGACTTTCCCCGAATTTTGTCAAGGTTTGGCACCAGCTAATTTTGATTTATTCGATTTAATTACAGGAGAAGATCAAACAGGAACTTGGTTTATTGGAACTAATAATTCAGGAGCTTCTACGACGAACATAGTAGATTTGTCTTCACTACCAGCCAATACCTATAATTATACCTATGATGTGTCTAGAATAGGGCCTTGCGATGATCCACTAGTGACGGTGCAGGTTGTCATTAATCCGTTACCCAATACAGGAACACCTGTACCAGCGGTATTTTGTGAAAACGATTTAGCTTCTAATTCACCATTAAACTTATTCGATCAGCTTACAGGGGAAAGTACAGGAGGTACTTGGACCGACGATGACGCCTCAGGAGCTTTAACAGGCAATACCGTTAATTTAAATGCATTATCTATAGGAACGTTTGCGTTTACTTATACTATTACAGATGCCAATACATGTACAAGTAGCTCTACCGTAACGGTTAGAGTATACGATTCACCATAATCTGGAACAGCGAACCCTCCATTAGAATTTTGTGTGGTAGATATTACCACTGGGCAAACTGTTAATTTATTTGATTTACTAGAAAACGAAGAACAAACAGGTACATGGCGTGATGACGATGCGTCGGGTGCTTTAACGGGTAATACTGTAACGATTGATGGCTTAGCCCCTGCTACGTATAATTTCACATATGATGTTGCCGCCATAGGCAGCTGTGATGATGTAGATGTAACCGTAAGCATTGTAATACAAGATACGGCGGCGCCAACAGCAGCTGCACTACAAGTATTTTGTGATAGTGCAACTATAGCAGATTTAACAGCTACGGGAACAGGAATACAGTGGTATGCCAGTGCAACTAGTAGCACGCCATTAGAGGTTACCTTTGCGTTAACAAATGCTACAGCCTATTTTGCCACGCAAACTAATAGTACAACTAATTGTGAATCTACTTTGCGTACCCAAGTGGATGTTACGATTAACCGTTCGCCAAATGCTGGTGCGTTAAATGTTACACCTATCGTGGCGTGTAACGATGCTACTGCGATTAATTTATTTAATGGTTTAGATGGCTCACAAGATAGTAGTGGTACATGGGAAGATACAGATGGCACAGGAAGACTGTCTGGAAATAATTTTGATGCTAGTGGTTTAACCGAAGGAAATTACAATTTTACCTATGTGGTATCTGCTCTAGCACCCTGTGTGGACGATCGCACTACCATTACTGTAACATTAGAGCGCCCATTAGACCCGGGAACAGATGCAAATATTGCCTTATGTAGTACAGCAGCGCCTTTAGATTTATTTACGCTATTAGGTCCAGCCGATCCTGGAGGACAGTGGTCGCCAGCTTTAGATAGTGGTACAGGGGTGTTAAACCCAGCGATAGATCCAACAGGAGTGTATACCTATACAGTAACCAACTCGTGCGGTACGCTAACGAGTACTGTAACCGCAACGGTAACAGAAGCTCCAAATGCAGGTGATGATAATGCAGTAACGTTATGTGTTGTCGATGCATCTATAGATTTAATGACGCTTTTAGGAACAGAAGCCCAAACAGGAGGCATATGGTCGCCAGCCTTAGATAGTGGTACAGGGTTATTTAACCCTCAAGTAGACACTGCTGGCGTTTATACATATACAGTAACCTCTACAGCGCCGTGTCCTTTAGAAGATACTGCCCAAATTGTAGTAACTGTTAATGATACGTCACCAGTAGCTGTGGTGAATAGTGCTCCCGAGTTTTGCTTGGTCGATGCACCTATAGTTTTAGATTTAGATGCTAGTGTTACCATAACAGATGTGGTTACTTGGTATACCGATGCAGAGCTAACGCAAGCCGTATTGGCTACAGATGCCCTAGAAACAGGTACTTATTTTGCAACTCAAACCAATGCTTCTGGTTGTGAATCTTCGATAGCAGTGCGTCTAGATGTTATTGTACACGATACACCAACACCAACTTTAGAAGATCCAGAAGAAGATTATTGCATTAATGACGAACCAGGGCCAAGCTTACAAACGCTTACAGAAAATATAGCAGAGTACGATGCAACGCGCCCGAATATCGTGTGGTATGACGCAGCTCAAGATGGCAATGCTTTACCTTTTGAGACGCTATTAGCGGTAGAAACCTACTATGCAGCACTAATAGACCCTATAACGGGCTGTGAAAGTGCGGTGCGCTTAGAGGTAGCCCCCGATATTACTGCCTGTGGCGAATTAGAAATACCAGATGGGTTTTCTCCAAATGGAGATGGTACAAACGATACATTCGATATGGATAACATTGCTATTATTCATCCTAACTTCGACATAGAAATTTTTAATAGAAACGGAAACGTGATCTATAAAGGTAATGCCAATACACCACGATTTAACGGAACGTCTAATCAAAGTAGAGTTGCTATAAAAGGCGACTTACCCGTGGGCGTCTACTTTTATATCTTTAATTTCAATGACGGTGTTAACAAACCTGTACAAGGACGCTTATACTTGAGCAGATAATTGATAATAAAGCAAAAATTTAGAACACATGAAACATTTAACTATATATCATAAAATCGCTGCTTTGTTAAGTTTGACGCTACTGTCATTACAAAGTGTCGCACAACAAGACCCTCAATTTACGCAATACATGTACAACATGAGTGTGATAAATCCAGCCTATGCTACGGCCGATGAAGACATCCTTAATATAGGTGGTTTATACAGATCGCAGTGGGTAGGTATAGAAGGCGCACCTAAAACAGGATCGTTCTTTGCACATGCCCCAGTAAATGAAAAAATAGAATTAGGGATTTCTTTTACCAACGATAACATAGGAGACATCGTTAACGAGAATAATATTTTTGCAGATTTTGCCTATGTCTTACCTATCGGATTGGAATCCAAATTATCTTTCGGTGTTAAAGGAGGTGTACGTTTGTTTGATACGAATTTTAGCGATTTGGTACTGCAATCTGGTCCTGCTGCTGGCGATGTTGCTTTTAATGAAAACGTAAGTAGAGCATTTCCTAATTTGGGAATTGGTGCCTTCTTTTTTGGTGAGAACTATTACTTAGGGTTGTCGGCACCAAATATGCTGTCGTCCAAACATTTAGAAAATGAAAATGGAATTAGAGCCACAGGCGTAGATAATGTGCACTACTTCTTTACAGGAGGGTATGTCTTTAATCTTAATTCTAATTTAAAATTAAAACCTGCCTTTATGGCAAGAGGGGTAAAAGGAGCACCCTTAGCCATGGATATTACAACTAATGTACTTATTAACGATAAATTAGAAGCTGGTTTAGCTTACCGATTGGAAGATGCCATAAGTGCATTAGTGAATTTTAGAATCACTCCCGAATTGCGAATTGGCTATGCTTACGATTATACGACAACAAATCTAGGTGATTTTAATTCTGGGTCTCATGAAATATTCATTCTATTCGATGTCGATCTGTTTGGCTTACGCTATGGATATGACCGCTCACCAAGATTCTTCTAAATTTAATACTAGGAACAAGATGAAAACAATTACATATATATTTGCAAGCCTTTTATTAGTTAGTGGAATAGGCGTTGCACAAAATAAAAGTTTAAAACGTGTAAACAGGCTTTTCGAAATGAGAGCTTATAAGGATGCCGCCGAAATTTATGAAACCAAAGTGCGCAACCAAACCGTATTGCAAAATTTGGCCGATAGTTATTATTACAATGCGAATCTTCAAAATGCCATAAAGACGTATAGAGAACTTTTTGTAACCTATGGCGATTCTATAGATATAGAATATCATTTTAGATTTGCCCAAGCCTTAAAAGGGGTAAAAGAATATAAAGAAGCCGATAAGCATCTAAGACGCTATTATAATAAGCCAATTAATACTTTAGCTTATATTGAAGCTACCGATAAAACCACGCCGCATGTGTTTACTTTACAAAAGATAGAAACCAAAAGTTCGGCAGGTGATTTTGGGTTGACTTTTTATGGAGATGATAAAGTGGCCTTTGCTTCTGCTAGAAATTCAGATAATCCAGATTTTGCATGGAATAAATTGCCTTACTTAGACCTTTACAGTGCTACTCTAACTCAGGATAATGTACTTAAAAATATAGCGCCTTTTTCAGATGTGATTAATTCAGCATCACATGAGAGTAATCCTGTGATGACAAAAGATGGCAAAACCATGTATTTTAATAGAACAAGCCCTACCCGAACCAAAACGGGAGAAGCCCGTATCGCTCATGTTAAAATTTTTAAAGCCGAACTTGTAAATGGCGCTTGGACCAATGTAAAACCTCTACCATTCACATCCAATGCTTACAGTACAGAACATCCTGCTTTGAGTAAAGACGGAAAGACTTTGTATTTTGCAAGTGATATGCCAGGAACTTTAGGAAGTTTCGATATTTATAAAGTGGCCATAAACGCCGATGGTACTTTTGGAACACCAGAAAATTTAGGACCTACAATAAACACAAAACATAGAGAACAATTTCCTTTTATAAGCCATTACAATGTGCTTTACTTTTCTTCGATAGGCCACTTAGGCTATGGTGGATTAGACGTTTTTAGAAGTAATGCGGTGAATGGTCAATTTGATAAACCTGTAAATTTAGGAAGTTCTATTAATAGCAGCTTAGACGATTTTGCCTATGTGGTTAGAGAAAATGACAACCAAGGCTTCGTGTCCTCTAATCGGTCGGGAGCCGACAGATTATACGGTTTTTCTAGAGAACAAAATCCTTTAACCATTTATAAGGTAGAAGGAAAGGTACAAGACCTAAAAACAAAGGTGCTTTTAGAAGGGGCTTTGGTTACTTTGTTTGACGAAAGCGGTACTGTAATTCAGGATACCATTGTAGGTAAAGATGCTTATTATAACTTTAAAATAGAACCGAATAAAAAATATAGAGTTAGAGGTACACGAAAGGCCTATGTTCCTAAGGACACAGAGTTTTCTACAGATCGTAGTGGCAAGGTGCAACACGATATATTATTAGCTTTAGAATCTTATGCCGATAAAGAAAAACGGGTTAAAAAAGATGAAGCAGGGACACTTCAAATTACTTTAGATAAAATCTATTTTGATTTTGATAAAGCTAAAATTAGAACAGATGCCGCTGCAACGCTACAGGTGCTTGTTGGGTTAATGAAAAAATACCCGTATATGGAAGTAGAAATAGGGGCTCATACCGATGCAAGAGGCTCCGATGTATATAATTTAAACATATCTAAAAAGCGCGCCGCTGCAGCATTAGAGTATTTAGTAGCGCAAGGTGTGGAAAGACATCGCTTAAAAAGTGTAGGCTATGGCGAAACACAACCACTTAATCAATGTGTGAAAGAAGGCATATGTACAGATGAAGAATACGATATTAACAGACGCTGTGAGTTTATTATTTTAAAGTAACCCCAAAAATAGG
>CAZLTR010000169.1:0-7982 GCA_964562415.1 uncultured Hyunsoonleella sp.
ATAATTTAAGAGCAACTCTTCCTAACGCTATGGTAAACACGTACACTTATGATCCTCATATAGGTGTAACCAGTATGACCGACCCAAAAGGGTATACCACCTACTACGAATACGATGAATTTAACCGTTTAAGCAAAGTGAAAGATGCCAATGGTAATTTATTAAGTGAAAATAAGTACAATTATAAAAACTAAGTCAATTATGAAATTATGTAACTATAGTGTTTTATTGATCTTAGTGTCTAAGATTTTATTTTCGCAAAACATAGAACCAACCATAATTAAAGAGGGAGACTATGTTGTAGAACCAACAGATGGACCAGTTACTTTAAAAGCGATAGAGTCTGTTACCCTAAAACCTAATTCATGGATTAAAAATGGGAGCACGTTTTCTGCTAAAGTAGTAGCGCCTACAGACTATAGACCCATAGAGTTAAGTAATGAAAATTACATTCTTATGCGTAATTTTCAAGCTCCTATGCAAACATTTAATGCAGAAAGAGTTAAAGAGAGTGATGTAATAGAACAGATTGCCTATTTTGATGGCTTAGGAAGGCCTATGCAACAGTTGGCCCTTAAAGCCGCACCAGACAAAAAAGATATTGTTACCCATATCGATTACGATGCTTTCGGTAGGCAAGATAAAGATTGGTTGCCCTATCATGCTACCGTGGGAAATAATGGTACATACAGAGATGATTTAAGTGCGACTACGCAACAGTATTATAAGGACAATTATAGTTCAGATTTCTCAGGAGTCGCCAGGTCTCAGGTTAATGCCTTTTCACAAAAAGCATTTGAAGCCTCTCCTCTTAATCGAGTGACGCGACAAGCAGCGCCTGGTAAAGACTGGAAGCTTGATTCTGGCCATGAGATAGGGTTCGATTACCAAACCAATGCTGCAAACGAAGTACGCTTATTTAATGTAACCACAACATTAGTGGCAGACGGTTATTATGCGCAAGGTGAACTGTATAAAACAATCACTAAAGATGAGAACTATACGTCTGGCACAAACCATACGACAGAAGAGTTTATAGATAAGTTAGGGCGTATTGTTTTAAAGCGAACTTATGCCAATATTTCAGGTGTAAGTACAGCACATGATACGTATTATGTGTATGACGACTATGGCAATTTAACGTATGTGTTGCCTCCAAAAGTAACGTTAGATAACATCAGCACACTAGAACTAACAGAACTATGTTATCAATACAAATATGATCTTAGAAATCGATTGGTTGCTAAAAAGCTACCAGGTAAAGATTGGGAATATATTATTTACGATAATTTAGACAGGCCTGTATTAACGCAAGATGCTAATTTAAGAACAAATGACCAATGGTTGTTTACTAAATATGATGCTTTAGGAAGAGTGATTTATACTGGTATTTACACAACATCTGAAACTATTGCAAATCTTCGTAGTGCCTTTAATGATAAGAGTAAAGAGGCTAATTATGAGAGCAAGGTAACCAGTGGCACAGGGTATCGTAATACTTATTATACCAATTCCGACTTTCCAAATGAAAATTTAGTTTTACATACTGTAACGTATTACGATGATTATACGTTCGATAAAACAGGCTTAACTTTACCAGCAACAGCAGGAGGTACCCCTGTTATAAATTATAACAATGCGACAAAAATTTCTACCAGAAGTTTGGTGACAGGTACTAAGGTTGCTGTTTTAGACACCAATCCTGTACAATGGATCACTACAGTAACGGGGTATGATAAAAAGGCGCGGTCTATTTATGTAGCGCGTAAAAATACTTTTTTAGGAACTGTTGATGTGGTGACTACAACTTTAGATTTTGCGGGAAAGGTTCTCAGTACTAAAACAACACACGATAAGACGGGGAAAGCACAAATTCGCATTGAAGACCAATTTACATACGACCATGAGGCCAGGCTTTTAAAACAAACTCAAAAAACAAATTCTCAGGTTACAGAGACTATTGTAGAGAACAGTTATGATGCATTAGGACTTTTAGTGCGTAAAGGCGTAGGCGGACAAACAGGAACTCCATTACAAACAATAGACTACAGTTATAACGTTCGTGGTTGGCTAAGACAAATTAATGACCCTAATAACTTAGGTAGTGATTTATTCGGGTTTAAAATAGGGTACAATAGCGGCAATACTCCTCTTTATAACGGTAACATAAGCAGTACCCAATGGAAGACCCAAAATACAGACTCTAATTTAAAAACCTATACCTATACTTACGATGCGCTTAACCGACTTAAAACAGCAACCGATAACACTGGTCGTTATAACCTCTCTAATCTACGGTACGACAAAAATGGAAATATAACCAGCTTATTACGTAAAGGTGCTGTAGTTAGTAGTCCAGGCAATACATCTAGTCATTATGATATCATGGACGATATGGATTACAGTTATGGTGGTACTAATAAGTTAAATAAAGTTATAGATTATGGGTATCCTAACTATGGCTTTAAAGATAGTGCAATAGATGATCAAGATTACTGGTACGATGCTAATGGTAACATGACAAGGGATGATAATAAAGGGATTACGACTATTAGCTATAACTATTTAAATTTGCCAACACAAGTAAACATCTCAAATAGTGATGGCTCAGGGACTATTTCTTATGTGTATGACGCTACAGGGGTTAAATTACAAAAAGTAGTAAGTACAGGAGCAACCACAACGTACGCAGGTAATTATATTTACGAAAATAACGCTCTTAAATTTTTTAGTCACCCAGAAGGATATGTCGATGCGGAGAATGGGTTTAATTATGTGTACCAGTATAAAGACCACTTAGGAAATGTACGTTTAAGTTATACAGATATGAACAACAATGGTAGTGTAACAGCATCTGAAATTGTAGAGGAAAATAATTACTATCCTTTTGGACTCAAACATAAAGGGTATAATAATACCGTAACTTCAACGAATACAGCTCTTAAGTACAAGTTCGGAGGAAAAGAAGAGCAAGATGAACTAGGTTTAAACTGGTTAGATTTCCATGCTAGGAACTATGACTCTTCTATTGCTAGATGGATGAATATTGATAATGCAGCAGAAGAGTATTATGATTTTACACCTTATAGTTATGTTGCAAATTCACCTTTAATAGCAGCTGATCCTACAGGGGAAAGAATTGCAATTGTTGGAGATGATGAATATAGAAGTGCTGTTCTTTATCAATTAATCGTAGGAGCTACATCTGAGGAAGGGTTCAAGCAATTGGTTGATGCGATTGAATCTAAAAATACATTTGTAATACAAATGGGAGATTCTAAAGAAAAAGGAAGTGGTGTAGGAGGTATATTTAAAAACGAAGATGGCACTACTACGAGATTTTTAAATTATAATCCATTTGATTCTCAAAAAGCAGATGGAATTACTATGGCTCCTGATGACATTATTGTTCACGAATTAGATCATTTCAATAATGGTGGCGACGGAATCCCATACTATACTGGTAAATCTGTAAATGATGGAGATGGAGCTTTATACGAAAGTTTTCCAGCTTCAGAAGTAAGTGCTGTTGCTGCCCAAAATAGACACCTTGATGCTTTAGGGAAGAATCCAAGAAAAATATATACAGGGAATATGGGGACACCAGTAGAAGTTCACAATAAGAGATATGATAGGACTACGGGTAAACTAGTACCTGCTAATAACAGCAGAGGGAGAGCGAAGCCTAAGGCGTCTATACTTGTTTATCTAATGGGAACTAAATCTGAGACTATACCACCAAGCAATAAAAGAAATGTACATACTAACAGAGATACAGCTAAAGGTGGTTTGATAAGAAATATGAAGGTGCGTATTCTTACAGGTGGAGATGAAAAAGAATAAAAAATGAAACTAATAAATATACTTTTACTAATAATTTCTATTACTCTTATTTCTTGTAAACAAAGAGATTGTAAAATAGATGTTGATGACTGGAAAGAAAAGTCAAAAATTTATTTAAAGAAGGAAGTTGAAAAACTATATAACAAAAATCAAAAAAAAGTGGCTTCAAGCTATTCTTATAGTCTAATAAGCAATAGAGAAAAGATTATTAAATATTTAGATTCTGTTGTTGATATTCAAAAGGAAAAAGAGATTGCTGTTTTTGAAGAGTTTGTTTTTCATCAACCGTCTTCATACTTTGCAGAAGTAAAAATCGATAAAAAGATTTATTTATTCAACTATAGGGAAGGTGAATCAAGTATTAAAGAATCAGACTATACAGTCTACACATCGGAGTTATTTAATAATGAGGTTGATCATACTTGTAATGAAAAAAAATACAATGATACTTTCCAAATAAGAAAAATAACTCTTTATAGTAAGTTTGAGTTAAATAATGGAGGCTTTTATGAATTTAAAAAAATATGTGCTAATTTAAATCCAAGTGGTTCAGATATTTAGTGTATAGAGAATTATTTCCGATGGCTCGACCAATAAATAAAAGAAAACGTGATAGCGCAGACTTTTACCTTAAATTCGTAAGTCTATGTTGATATAAGGTTTAATGTTATAGAGGGTTAAATTTTTTGCCCTCATTTTTAATTTTCCTTCTTTTTCAACTAAAAAAGGGTATAGTTTTTCCACTAAATTTTTTACCCTTTCTTTTGTTAAATTCAAGATTTTAAAGGGAGTTTATATTATGTTTCAAAATGAATATTACCATAAATTCTAAGTTTGAATTGCCTTGATGTTTTTATCCATTTGGCAGGAATACATATAAATCTAAAGATGAATTTATTAATTCTAAAGGTGGGTTTTATATGCTTGTAAGTTTTAGAAAAAAGCTCTACGATATATTGGTAAAGGTTTCTACACATAGCCGTAAATAAGAACACCGTATTTTGTTCTAGTTTGGAAAAGGGTAAGTTATTCCAGCCAAAATCATTTTTTAAAACATCAAACTCTTTTTCAATACTTCCTCTTTGGTGATAAAAATATGCAACTTGATGTATTGTTTGCTCCCAATCATTGGTTATTATAGCCGAATAGTTATAGGCATCATTTGTAAAGGCGTTAATTTGAGCATCGTCTCTTTTGACTTTTGTTACTATTAATCTATAGAGTTTTAACTTATGTTTTCGTTTTTGTGATATATTAACAAATGGCGTGTAGTTTATTTCAGCTCTATAAGCTATCCCATTTCCTAAAGTTATTTCTTCCCAATTTTTAATTGTTGCGATGGATTGGGCTAGCGCTCCACTCATTACAGCTCTTATATAAAACATTTTGGTTTTCTTAGAAACTAGATCAATAATATCAAATTGATAAGATGCACCATCAGCCCTAAAAGTATGAATATTAATATTTTGTTTGTCAAGTTCTCTAAACATTCTTGTTAGTGTTTGAAATTGCAAATCTTTTGCCCCACTATTACCATTCCTATTTTCTACAAAAACTATTTTATTATCTATAATCCCAACACTAGGGCAATAACCCGATGCTCTTTTATAAGTAGAACGACTATCCGATTTATTAGTAAACAAAATTGTATTATCATAATCTAAAGTCTTTGCTTGCTGCTTATCTAAATTTAACTTACAAAGTAGTTTTAAATTTAAGGCATTTAAACATGGGTTTAAACTGAATTCATGTAAACTCACACCTCTTGGTGATGTAAATAAATCTTTAGGAATGGACAAGTCTTTAAAACGATCTAAAACTCTATCTGGACTAGGTATTTTAAAAAAAGGATTACTTTTTAAATGGTCTTTAAGGTTGATTCCTATGTCTTCAATACAATCACCGCCACAAAAGTAAATTGACCAGAAAGCATACAAAATATCTTTCCATTGATATTTACATTGTGGTGATAAAAGCGGTAAATGAGTATTTAATAAATTACAGAGTCCTAATTTCTCAAACTCTTTGATAACAAAGTTTAACCCCCAAAAGGACTTATTTGGTTAGATTTTAGTGTATTCATTTTGTGATTGTTAGCATCACTAATTTAAGTGAAAACACAAATAATCGCAAACTATTTGTTTACAAAGGTTTGCGAGTGTTTTTATAATAGACTTAAGGTTTTAGTCTGTGCCGTTACAGTTAATAATTCCCCAACCGTTGCGAAGTTATCAAAGTAGCAGCTACCGCTAGGTTTTCCTAGTGGCGTTAAGAGTAAGATATAAATGTAGTAGAATTAAGCCACAGTAGTCATGTTGTGGTTTTTTTATGCGTACGCTTTTTTAGCATTGGCATTCCTAATGGCAAGGTCGAGAAATACTTGTTTGTAACGCGTAGGTTAAGAATGAGTAATGACATTAATACAGCTCTTAACGAGGTGATTTTTCATAACCAGAGAATAGAATTATAGTTAAAGCTATATTTTAGTCGTTAAGAAATGATTTTTTGTTGAGTTTATAAGAGCGAATTTCAAAACCTCGAAGCCACGTGTCACCAGTCTTAGGCTGTGCTTAGTACCGTTAACATAAGAAACAATAAAACAAAAGCCACATTCAGCTTAAGTATTACGGTTTTTATGTATTGTAAAAAGGCCTACTAATAGTATTGATAGCTTAAATGTGGAATGGTGCTAAGAGGTGTTTTCAAACTTTTGTTATAATTTTATAAAAAAGCGACTTAAGTATAGGACTATTAATTTTATTTATGCGTTACTGTTTGTATTATTTGTTTTTTATGTTGGGATTTAGTTCCTGTACCGTTTTACAATGGCGCGCCACAGACCAAGAGATAAAAAATTATTTTGAAGCCAAGCAGATTCACTCTAAGATCTCCTATTTTGATGTAGATAGTTTAGATTTAAAGGTAAGGGTGCAGCATGTAGAGGCATCTAAGGCACCTATAGATGTTTTGTTTTTGCATGGTTCGCCAAGTTCCTTATCGGCTTGGAATGGCTATTTGAGTGATACTCTACTTATTAATAAGGCAAGATTACATGCTGTAGACCGGCCAGGGTACGGCTATTCTAATTTTGGAGAGGCTATGCCTTCTATTGTAACACAGGCTAAGGTTATAAATGGACTTATAGAAGATTATAAATTAAAAAACATTATTGTAATAGGAGCATCGTATGGAGGCCCTTTAGCTGCAAGAATAGCTGTGGAGAATAAAAATGTAAAAGGAGTAATTATGGTATCTCCTGCTATAGATCCTAAACAAGAGAAAACCATTTGGGCATCTCGTTTTACGCAATGGTGGCTAACCCGTTGGTTAGTACCTACAGATTATCGTGTTGCTGGGGACGAAAAAACAGTACACGCTCAAGAATTACAGCATATAGAAAAGGATTGGGCAAAAGTGAAGGTTCCTGTTATTCATATTCATGGCGATGAGGATGATTTGGTGCCCTATACTAATATTAACTACAGCAGAGAGAAATTTAATTCTATTAAAATTGTGAGTCTGCCAAGTACAGGACATGAAATTGCATGGGCACGGCCAGAATTGATAAAACCTTATTTATTACAATTAATAGATGAGGTTTTAGCTGCTGTACAAACAAACAACGTAACTCGTTAGGCATGTATTATTATAGGTGTTAATTTTAGTTCCTAATAGGCTATATGACCCAAGACTTTCCAATCTCTATCATGTGTTTAAAGTATAGCTATTATATAGAGAGATGTTGCAAGGCAAAGGGTTGAAGCTATTAGAGATATAAAAATGAAAAAGGTGAACGAGATGTTCACCTTTTTGCCCCAAATCTACCATAAACTTAACCTACTTATGTTATGGTGATCCAAATATATATTGACGCATGAGGTCTTAGAAATATTTTGGGTGAACTGCTTATATATTGGCTTAAATGTTAAAAAAAATAGTTTTGCTCTTATTAAGGCGTTAAAGTCCAGATGGTTTTTACTGTTAATTACTCGTAATAATTTAAAGTTATGCTAAAAGATGTGTTTGCTTTTTGTATTGGTAAGGTGGCGCTTTAGACGTTTTTTTGATATTCACCACGATGCATTTTAGGCTTCGTTGCTGCTCCTTAAAGTTAGAAACTTTAGGTTACAGTGAAACAA
>CAZLTR010000170.1:0-7963 GCA_964562415.1 uncultured Hyunsoonleella sp.
GCATTTTCACTAATTGAAGCTGCATATAATTTTCTAATAGTACCTTCTGCTGCATCAGCAGGATTTGTAGCACCTATTAAAGTTCTAAAATCTGCTACTGCATTTTCTTTTTCTAAAATTGCAGCAACAATAGGGCCACGCGTCATGTAAGCTACCAAATCTGGAAAAAATGGACGCTCTTTGTGGATTGCATAAAAGGTTTCTGCGTCCCCTTGAGTCATTTGTGTTAATTTCATTGCTACAATTTTAAATCCTGAAGCCGAAATTTTCTCTAATATTGCACCAATATGCCCTTTTTCAACAGCATCTGGCTTAAGCATTGTAAATGTTCTATTTGTTGCCATTCTATGTTTATATTTAGCGCAAAAGTAACTTATTTCGATCAAAAAGCAAGCCTATTAGCATTATGCCTTTACCTTTAACATATTTTTTAGCCCCCTAATATATTATAAAAGTAAAACACATTCGCCCAAAGCGCATTTAAAGTAAAGCATAGCTCCTTTTACAATACAACTTTAAAGTCTTGCTAAAACAACACTCATTGCAATTTAATTGTACTCACTATTGACAGACTAAGCTCTAATTTCGCTTTATAAACTTTTAAAAAATTGTATCTTCGCTCCCTATGAGTACAGATGATTTCTTGGCTATTAAAGCCTTATTAAACAGTCCTAAAAATATTGTAATTGTATGCCACAAAAACCCAGATGGCGATGCTATTGGGTCTTCGCTTGCGCTATACCATTATTTAATGCATTATCAACATAATGTACAAGTTATCACCCCTAATATCTACCCCGATTTTTTAAAGTGGACACCAGGAGAAGCTCACATCCTAAAATACGATACCCAAACTGCAGAAAGTACAGCTATTATAGAAGCCGCTGATATTATATTCACTTTAGATTTTAATGCCTACCACCGCACAGGACAGATGGCAGATATCTTAGAACGCAGTGAAGCCATAAAAATATTAATAGACCACCACCAAGATCCCGATGACTACGCCACTTACACCTATAGTGATGTAAGCGTTTGTTCTACCTGCCAAATGATATACCATTTTATAGACATGTTTAAAGATACTGTACTCATTAATGCTGATATTGCTACTTGTATCTACCTGGGTATCATGACAGATACAGGCTCTTTTAGATTTAGGTCTACCACGAGTACCACGCATAGAATTATAGCAGAACTTATAGACAGGGGTGCAGATAATGCTGCCATCCATAATAGTGTATACGACACCAACAGTTACAACCGTTTACAGCTCTTAGGCTGTGCCTTAACCAATTTGAAAGTGCATCCAGAATACCGTACAGCTTACATTACCTTGTCTCAAGACGAATTGTATCAATTTGATTATAAAAAAGGAGATACAGAAGGTGTTGTAAATTATGCGTTATCCCTTAATAATATTATTTTCGCGGCTATTTTTATTGAAGACAAGCAAGAAGGCATTATAAAAATTTCTTTACGCTCCAAGGGCAGTTTCTCTGTAAATGAGTTTTCTAGAGCACATTTTAACGGTGGAGGACATAACAATGCTGCTGGAGGCAGAAGTGAGATCTCTTTAGAAAGTACAGTTGAGAAATTTATTAGTATCTTACCAAATTATAAAGATGCCCTAAATGATGGATAAACTAATTGTATTAGTTCTACTGCTTACAGCTTGTTTAGCATGTAAAACACCCGAAGCTCGAAAACCTATCTCTGTAAAAACAGGATCGTTTATAGATGCCTCTGTAGCGCGTAACAAAAAACTCAATGCAAAAGAACATGCGCTTATTGAGCAAATCATGACCAAAGACACTACTTACCAATACGTAGCTTCCAAAACCGGCTTTTGGTACTGCTACAATACAAAAACAGCAGATTCTTCTGCAACAACCCCTCTTTTTGGTGATGTTGTCAATTACTCCTATCATTTAAAAGATTTAAACGGTCGTTTAATATACCCTCTCAATAATTTTAAAAATTTAGATTATCCTATTGACAAAGAAGAACTCTTTACAGGACTTCGGGAAGGTTTAAAATTAATGAGAACTGGAGAAACAGTTACTTTTTTATTCCCATCTCAAAAGGCTTACGGTTACTATGGAGATGAAAATAAAATTGGCAGTAATGTCCCCTTAATATGCGAAGTAACTTTAAATTCCATTACTAAAACAGAAGCTCAATAAAATGTTACGATTAAGCTCTTTAACAAAATCTCTTTTACTTTTAAGTACGCTTGTCTTACTGCACTGCAAATCACAATATCCTGAATTAGAAGATGGGATCTATGCAGAAATTAATACCACTAAAGGTAAAATGGTTGCCAAGCTATTTTATAAAAAAGCACCTGTAACTACCGCTAATTTTATTGCGCTAGCCGAAGGAAAAAATCCTTTAGTTGCTGAACAATATAAAAACATACCTTTTTACAATGGTCTTATATTTCATCGTGTTATTGACCAATTTATGATTCAAGGCGGTGATCCTCTAGGCACAGGGTCTGGTAATCCTGGCTACCGTTTTATGAATGAATCTCACCCCGAACTGAGCCATGATAAACCTGGCATTTTAGCTATGGCTAACTCTGGCCCAGACACCAATGGAAGTCAATTTTACATCACAGAAGTGCCTCGACCAGATTTAGATGCGGGCTATACTATTTTTGGAGAACTTGTATTAGGCTTAGAAGTTCAGGACTCAATTTCTAATGTGGCTACAGGGCCTCAAGACCGTCCATTAGATAGTGTTGTAATTCAGCAGCTCAATATTATTAGAAAAGGCAAAGCCGCTAAAAAGTTTAATGCTCCCAATGTATTTAAAAATCATTTTGCCATTGAAGAGCAACGTAAAAAAGAAGAAAAAGCACGTAAGGCCAAGTTAAAAACAGATACGCAAGCAAAACATCAATCACAAAAAGCAAAAGCAACAACGCTCGATTCTGGATTAAAATATTTTGTATCTAAAAAAGGAAATGGCCCCGCTTTAAAAGAAACCTCTGAAGTAACGACGCATTATGCGCTATTCTTTGAAGACGGACGCTTGTTAGATACCAGCGATTTAAGTTTAGCTGAAGCTTTAGAAGCTGTAAACCCTAGAAAAAAGAACGCTAATGCCTACCAACCTATAAAAGCCAATCTCAGTCCTGATGCGGCTATGATTCCAGGCTTTAAAGAAGGCCTACAACAACTTAATGTAGGTGATAAAGCCACCTTATTTATCCCTTACCATTTAGGCTATGGGGAAGCTGGTAATAGAGGTATTCCTCCTAAAACTAACTTAATTTTTGAAGTTGAAGTTCTCGAACTTCACTAAATAATTTCAACTAAATTTTAACACTACGCAACTACAAAATAATTATATTTACGTTGTAAAACAAAACGCATGCACGCATTAAAGTTTGACTGGAACCCCTCTACGGGAATAGATATTATTGGCAATTTTAAACTGCACTTTTATAGCCTTATGTGGGTTGTTGCATTTATATTGGGTTGGTATATTATAAAACGCATTTATACTAAAGAAAAAGTAAGCTTAGAGTACTTAGACCCTTTATTTATTTATGTGGTACTGGCAACGATGTTTGGCGCCCGCTTAGGTCATGTTTTATTTTACCAAGCCGAGTTAATCCAACAAGATTTCTTTAGTATCTTTTTACCTTTTAGCTTTAAAAATGGTATTGAATTTACAGGTTTTCAAGGTCTTGCGAGTCACGGAGCTGCTATAGGTATTGTATTTGCCATGTACTTGTACCGAAGAAAGTACAAATACAAATCTGTATTGTGGATTTTAGACCGTATCGTAATACCAGTGGCTTCTGGTGCTGTTTTTATTAGAATAGGCAACTTTATCAATTCTGAAATCATCGGCAAAGCTTCGGGCGATTTCTCTCTTGGTGTACGCTTTATACAAGACCATTATAACAAATATGAAGTGGTAAGACTAACGGGGATTAAAAATGTAAAAGACGCCTACAACAAAGTGGCTAACAGTGCCGAACTACTAGAGGCTGTACCGTTTAGGCACCCTGCACAATTATACGAATCGTTTTGCTATATTTTTGTATTTCTTATACTGCTTTATTTCTATGCAAAAACAGCTAAAAGAAATCAAACAGGGTTTCTTTTTGGCTTGTTCTTAGTATTGCTATGGACCATTCGTTTTTTCGTAGAGTTTGTAAAAGAAGCTCAAGTAGACGACAGAGCAACTTGGGCGCTTAATACAGGCCAATGGCTTAGTATACCTTTTGTACTAATAGGCCTGTACTTTATGTTTGTCTACAAACCTAAAACCCCTGTACAGTAATATGAAGAGCTATCGCCTTTTTTATTGTATAGCAGTCTTACTCATCGCCATAAGTAGTGTGTCCTGTAAAAACAAGACACCAGAGGTCAAACAAACCAAAATAGAATTTAAAAAAGAAGGTGAATTATCCATTTTTAAAGGCCAAAGCGACACTTTAAAAGTAACCTTAGATATTGAAATCTCCGATACCGCTTACGAGCGCCAAACGGGGCTTATGTATCGCGACAATATGGATATGAAACAAGGAATGCTATTTGTTTTTAAGGATGAAGCTAAACGTTTTTTTTATATGAAAAACACAAAAATAGCTTTAGACATCATTTACATTTCTGCCGACAAACGTATTGTGAGTTTTCAAAATAATGCAGAGCCTTACAACGAAACTTCCTTACCTTCTGGTTTGCCAGCGCAGTATGTTTTAGAAATAAATGCGGGATTAGCCAAACAATGGCAACTTGCCAAAGGCGATAGGCTCTCTTGGTAAACTCTTAAAATAAAAGATAAATCAGCCTAATCATTAGGCTTTATTCCCCTTTATGGAAACCATCATTGACTTTACTACTGAGACACAGATACAAGATTGGATGGTGATTAATGATGGCGTAATGGGCGGCATATCCTCTAGTAGTTTTCAGATGGATAAGGGCTGTGCGCTATTTTCTGGTACTATAGCTTTAGATTATAATGGTGGGTTTGCCTCGGTTAGAACACGCCATTTAAACTGTTCTACGGTAAACCGAAATTTCATCATTTTAAAACTAAAAGGAGATGGTAAACGTTACCAACTGCGTATTAAAGCCGATAGAACAGAAGCCTACAGTTACACAGCTTATTTCAATACTTCGGGAGACTGGCAAGTCCTTTCTATCCCTTTAAAAGACTTAGAACCTAAATATAGAGGACGCCTCTTAAAACAATCGAAATACAAAGGGTCTAAAATTGAAGCACTTGGCTTTTTATGCGCTAATAAAAAGGCCGAAAATTTTAAATTGTACCTCCAAAGCATTCACCTGGAATAAATGTTGCTTACGTACTTTTAGTTTTTCAACACGAAAACACTTTATCGTATTACAACAGTATTATATAAAAAAACAGCCTGCTCGTATTATGCGAGCAGGCTGTTTTTAATGTTTATATTCTAAACAGAAAACAGAAATTTAATTCTCCTTCTTATTACCTTTTAAACGACTTACAGTATCGTACATGATAGGTGTTGCAATAAACAATGAAGAATATGTTCCCACTACAACTCCTACAATAAGTGCAAACATAAAGCCTCTAATAGAATCGCCACCAAAGATGAAGATCGCTAAAAGCACTACTAAAGTAGTTAGTGACGTGTTTAAGGTTCTACTTAAAGTACTGCTTAACGACGCATTCACCACACGATCGAAGTTCCATCCTGTATGCTCATTAAAGAACTCTCTAATTCTATCAAACACCACCACGGTATCATTTAAAGAGTACCCAATTACAGTTAAGATGGCCGCTATAAAAGCTTGATCAATCTCCATGTTAAATGGCATGAATTTATAAGTTAAAGAGAAGATTCCTAATACGATAAGTACATCATGGAATACCGCTGCAACAGCACCTAAAGAATACTGCCATCTCTTAAATCTAATTAAGATGTATAAAAATACAACAATAAGAGACCCTAAAATTGCCCAGAACGATGCTTGTTTGATATCATCGGCAATAGTTGGGCTTACTTTATCACTACGCATTAAACCCGTAGTTTTAGTCTCTGAATCACTGATAAAGCCTTCGTAGGTCATACCTTCTAAATACGGCTGTAAGGCTTTAAATAAAGACGATCTTATTTCTTCATCTACAACGGCTCCTGTTTCGTTAACTTTATACTTTGTAGTTATTTTTAATTGGTTGGCATCTCCAAATGTTTTGGCATTGGCACTACCAAATACCTTAGGATCTGAAAGTATATCTGTAATTTCAGAAGCATTCATATCTTGAGCAAAACGCACCTGGTAGGTTCTACCACCAACAAAATCCACGCCTTGGTCTAAACCATTTGTAAATAAAGATCCTAAACCTATAACAATTAAAACTCCCGAAATAATGTAAGCGATTTTACGCTTCTTTAAGAATTCTATACTAATGCTTCTAAATAAGTTCTTTGTAATGGCAGTAGAGAACTCTAAGTTGCCACCTCTATTCGCATACCAATCTACAAGTAATCTTGTAATAAATATTGCTGTAAATAAAGACGTTGCTATACCAATTAATAAGGTGGTTGCAAAACCTTTAATAGGTCCAGTACCAAAGATAAATAAAATCAAAGCAGTTAAACCTGTGGTAATGTTTGCATCTAGAATGGATGATAATGCATTACCAAACCCATCTTTAATAGCTTCTTTTTGACCTTTACCTTTGGCTAATTCTTCTCGAATACGCTCAAAGATAAGTACGTTTGCATCTACCGACATACCGATAGTTAATACAATACCTGCAATACCAGGCAAGGTTAACACAGCACCTAGTCCTGATAAAATACCAAAAATTAATAGGATGTTTAATAGCATAGCAATATCTGCAAAACCACCTACTTTACCGTAGTAAAAAATCATCCAAAGTAATACCAATACCAAAGCGATTAAGAACGACATCGTACCACTATTGATAGCTTCTTGTCCTAAAGAAGGCCCTACAACTTCACTTTGAATAATATCTGCCGAAGCAGGCAATTTACCCGCACGTAATACATTGGCTAAATCGATAGCTTCATTAAGTGTAAAGCTTCCTGAGATGGATGAGCTTCCTCCAGAAATAGGTCCTGTTGTTACTCCTGGTGCAGAATACACCACATTGTCTAATACAATAGCGATTTGTCCGCCTTGGTTAAAAGCTCTACCAGTCATTTCTTCCCAGATTTTAGCCCCTTTACTATTCATTTGCATAGACACTTCTGGCTTTCCAGTTTGCCCAAACGTATGTCTTGCATCTGTAACCACTGCACCACTTAATTCTGGCACATTATCTCTATTGCCTTTTAAAGCATATAATTCTACAAGCTCACTATTTTTTTCTGGCTTACCAAAAGCAAACTTTGCATAACGCATGTCGCTTGGTAACAATGCTCTAACTTGCGACTTGTTTAAGTATTCTAATACTTTGTCCTTATCCTTTAATTCGAATAAAGCAATTACGGGACCACCTCTGTAGCCTTGTCCGCGTACCAAACTAAATAATGGATTAGACGTTTCTACGTCTACTTTAGTAGAATCTGTTACAGCATCTCCTAAAAGCGCATCAATTTTATCATCTGCTGTTTCACCTTCGGCTTGAGGCTCTTCTTCGGTTGGCGTTGTTTTTACCTCAACTATATCTTTTAAAACTTGATCGGCTTGAAATAAAAATTGTTGGAACTGCTCTCCTTTGTAAGCATCCCAAAATTCTAATTGTGCCGTACTACGTAATAAACCTGTGGCACGTTCTACATCTTTAACCCCTGGTAATTCTACCAATATACGGCCAGACTCTCCTAAACGCTGTATATTTGGTTGTGTTACCCCAAATTCATCAATACGTTTACGTAATACTTCAAAAGCAGAAACAATAGATTCGTCGATCTTAGTTTCGATCACCTCTTTAACTTCATCATCAGTCATTGTTCCATTTATTTCACCATCTAATGCTTTGG
>CAZLTR010000171.1:0-7954 GCA_964562415.1 uncultured Hyunsoonleella sp.
GTTCATAGCAGTGTTATGGACTAAGGAAAAGACAAAAATTGAATGAAAAAGAAGATTTTTATAGCGAATTGAAAAATGTTTAAATCACTTCATTAAAACTATAACACACTTTACATTAATAGGTGTGTTATCACATATAAATTTAACGCAATAACAAAAGCATGGCAACATGAATCTATTTTACATTACAACAGTGGACTAAAAAAGCGGGCAATCCCTTCAAAAAATTTATCTTGCAAAGGCCGCTTTATAAATTGATCCAGCTGTAATTTCGAACTGGACTCACAATCGTTTACAACCGATTTATAAACTTTAGTAGCGAGCTTACTATCATATATAAGAATATTGGTTTCAAAATTATGATCGAAACTTCTATTATCGAAATTTCCAGACCCTATAGATAGTATTTCAGAATCTATCACTACTAATTTACTATGCACAAATACGTCTTTCTTCAAATACACCTCAATACCAGCTTCCATGAGCTCCTCAAAATAAGAGCGCATGCTATACTTTGCGGTTATAGAATCTGATTCTTGAGGCAATACTATTTTTACTTGTACTCCACTTAAGGCTGCTATTTTTAAAGCTGTTAGCACCTGCGCACTTGGTATAAAATATGGATTTACAATGTTTATAGTAGCTACTGCAAGGTTAATAAGCATGATGTATTGTTGCATAATAGCCGCGTAATCGGAATCTGGACCACTCGCTACAACTTGCACAACACTATCTCCAATTACTTTTTGTTGGGGCAAATATTTATTACCAAGTAAAATGGCGCCTTTACTCGCAAAATAGTAATCTTTTATAAACACCTTATGCAAGCTTTCTACTGCTGGGCCTTCTATTTTAAGATGTGTATCCTCCCAAATGCCCATGTTAGAAATGGGTTTTATATACTTATCGGTCAAATTAAATCCACCTGTAAACCCCACAACCCCATCGACTATTACAATTTTTCTATGATTTCGATAGTTCATCGAAAATAAAAAATTTCCAAAACGCAATGGCATAGAAGAACATATGGTAACACCTATTTGTTGAAAACGCCTTATGGATTTCCGTTTCCAGTCAAAACTTCCTATGGCACCATACATGACACGTATTTCTACACCTTCTTTTAATTTCTGTTGAAATAAAGTGAACATTTTATCCATTAACTCGCCTTCTTCTAAAATATAGTATTGAATGTGTATAAATGTTTGGGCGTTTTTAATGGCTTCGAATATTGAAGAAAACGTGGATTTACCGTCTCGTAAAACCTTTAAACGATTGCCCTCATAGGGTAAATACTTATTATTGTTTGAAATGAGCGTCGCTAATTTTTGTTTCTTATCCGACTTAAAATTTTCAAATGGTTTTCTGTTGGTATTAACCTTATGATGTTTATCATAAAACCGCCTCCTATAAGTTTGTTTTAACTGAAACAGTTTTATTTTCCTTCTATTAATTCCAAATAATATATAAAACACCACCCCTATATAGGGCATAAAAATAATTGCAAAAAGCCAGCTAAGAGAACGGCTAGGTCTAGCACCATAAAAAATAACACCTAGTAAGGCAATGCCAGAAGTAATAATATATATAATGATTAAAATACTTGTCATTACAAATTAAATTTAAGTACTAATTCTATTAAAAGTCCTTTAAAGTACCTTTTTATATATAGAACTCATCTTGAGGTTTTCTATTTCCTAAAAAATGGCTGAAATTCACCCATATTTCGTTACTTTTTTTGTCCGTAGCGCTGCTATGAGCTTCAAAAAGTGTCTCATCTGGTTAAATTTCAACTCATTTTCGGTTAAAAACAAAACGTCAAGATGAGTTCATAGTCAATCTGCTAATATAGTATAAGTCTCAAATTATTTTTAACCTAAACACTAGATTTATGAGCTTAAATACCACTTCTAAACCAGTTAAGAATAACACTTAATGCATTAAACTAAATGAGCATTCTCCTGTAGTTTTGTATAAACACAAGTTTAATTAAAAATATATTAAAATAATGGGAAATACTAGAAATACAGTTTTAGGCATACTCGCTGGAACAGCAGTAGGAGCAACTTTAGGCATTTTATTTGCTCCAGACAAAGGTAGTGAGACACGAAAAAAAATTGCTACTGAAGCCACTAATGCAAAAGAAAAACTAACCGCAGAGGCTTCATTAGCAAAAGATAAAATTGCACAAACTGCCATTGATTTAAAAGATAGAGTTGCTAGTACAACAGCCACTAAAACACAAACTTTACATAAGAAAGTTAATGCTATTGTACAGGATACTAGTCATAAAGCAGATGATGTTATTACCACTTTAGAACACAAACTAGCAGAACTTAAAGCAAGAAACAAAAAATTACAAAAATCGTCATAATAAATGGGGTTCATTGATTCAATAAACGAAACTAATGCTAAGGCTAGCAGTATGGGAGAGAATTATCTAAACGTTTCTTACCGCTACTACAAGCTTAAAATATTTCAAATATTAGCAACCTCAATAGGAATGGTCTTTAAAAGCTTGATAATTGGGGGACTCTTACTAATGGGGATGCTCTCCTGTTTAATTGCTTTGGCATTGTATATCGGAGAATCAACTCATAATTATCCTTTAGGCTTCATTACTGTAGGATTAATTTTTATAGCGCTTTCCTTAGTTATTTATGGTTTGAAACACCTCATTGATAAATTTATCATTAAGAAACTATCTTTAAAATTCTTTAATTAAAATATGAAAATGTACAAGGATAATGACAGTATAGAAAAAGAGCTTAAAATTTTAAATCTAGAGCGCCAAATCGCCTGGGAAGAAGTTAAAGCTTTAAAAGAAGTCTATAAAGAAGAGTTTAGGCCTTATAATTGGATACAATCTGGGCTAAAATTAGCCAGTAAATATGGAGTTATGGTATTGCTAAAAAAAATTATCAAATAAACTATTAATTTAAAATTAAAATCATGGAATTATACAAATTAAGTATGGTTATAGCAGCAGTTATGTTGGTAACAAGCTGTGATATTAAACAAAAAAAAGAAACAGAATTACCCGATGTAGATGTAGACGTTGCTGTAGAAGAAGGCCAACTGCCTAAATTCGAAGTCGATTGGGCTAAGGTAAACATAGGCACCAAAACCAAAACTATAAACATTCCTAAAGTTGTTATTGTTATGGAAGAAGAGGAGGTAGAAATACCCTATATAGATATAGATATGCCTAACACCACAGAAGCTACTTCTCATCACAAAATAGAACAGAATATTATGGTGGAGGCCGAGGTAACCAACAAAGAGCATGATATCGAGATTAAAGAAATTAGAGCTAGTGGCTCTACACTTTATGTAATATCAAAACTTGAAGCGACCGCTACAACTATTGGTGATAAAAAAATGCGCATATCAGATCAAGTACATATTAATGCACCTGAATTAACTGTAAAACATTACATTGTAGGAGAACGTCCAAACCGAGTGTTCAATTCTAAATACAACTATTTTAGTTCTATGGCCGAAGCAACTTCTCATATAAAAAATACTAAAATTATTTATTCAGACAGTTAGTAAATTGGAGATAGACTCTAAAACATATCGAGGGTGTTAGCTTCGATATGTTTTATATTATACACTTTTAAAATACTACTAAAAAAAGCCTTTCACAAAATACCCATTATGAAAGGCTTTTTAATAGCTTGGCATTGTGTAGCTAGACGGCTACAGGCATAAAAACTTGCTTTTTAAATTCATAAGGGGTGACTCCATATTTTTCTTTAAAAATTTTTGAAAAATAACTTCTACTTGTAAAACCAATCGTGTACACAACTTGAGATATATTCAAATCTGTAGTCCGTATTAATTCTCGTGATGTTTCAAGGCGCACATGCCTTATGTATTCGGTAACTGTTCTGTTAAATAAAAATTTAAAGCCATCTTGAAGCTTTACTTGAGACAGCCCATATTCTCCAGACAACTGCTCCAAAGAATACTCGAAAGAAGGGTTTTTAGATATTGCTTTGCTTATACGACGTACTAACTTTAATTCACTTTTTATCAAAGAAGTTGGTAACGGGACACCTTGAGAAAATCTGTTATGCTCTTGAATATGAAGGGTGAGCATTTCATAAATTTTAGATTCTATCTTTAACAAACGTACCATCCCTTTAGACTTTATCTTTTTTATCCCAGTTACAAAATCGGCCATCTTTAAGTTTATGGTACCATGATGAAAAAAGCGCTGTTGGTGATCGGTATCTACGAAAAGTTCATACAGTTTATCATTTAAAGATGTAATGTTTGTTGTTCGTTTTTTTAAAAATTTTTGTCTTACAATTTGAATGATATTAATATCTACCTTAGTTTTCTTTTCAAAAAACACATGGTTTACCCCATTAGATTTATTGGTAAAAATTACAGACTCAAACTGCTTAATAATTTTTTCATTTTTTTCCACCCCAAACTTATGTCTAAATGGGGCCTCCATATTATAAATAAAACGAATAGGGTTAAATTCTGTGATGTTCACTTCAAGTTCTATGTCCTCGTAAAACATAATATCATAATGGAGCATACTTACTCCCCAATCGAAAGGAATAAATTTAATAGTTCCTTTCGCAATGTTATTATTTACTATTAGTGTATGCTCTCCCCAAATGTCTTGAATCGAACCTCCAATACTGTTGTGTATTTCGTTTAAAATTTCAATGGTATTATCTGCTGTAATCTTAATTCGTATCATAATAAATAGCTATAAGGTTTATAATCAGATATTTTATTTATGCACTTTTCTTGGTTTTTTAAATTACACATTAGGTTTATGTGCAATTTAAAAGTAAAACAAGGCTATACAGGGTTAAATAATTAATATCTATACAGTAAAAATAGTTTTTGTAGACATGACATCGCGACAAAACACATATTTTTGTTAATATTTTATCGGATAAAGTTAAACAAAAAGTATAAGATTTCAATTTCCGTTATGAAAATTAATTATGTCATTGTGCTTGGGTGTAAAAAGTACTTTTTATTTTGGTTGACTTAAATGATGTTTTTTGTAAATCATATAAAAAGCCCCAATTACTTGGGACTTTTTAATCATCTTAACACGAAACCAGATATTATAGTTCTGGCTGCTTTTCTCTATAAGTTTTAGACTTGATACTTTTAGATGCTTCATCATAATACTCTATAACAAAACTTCCATCTTCATTAAAATATCCAATCCCGTCATAGACTTCACCTTTTACAATGTAGCGCCCTGGTGCATGTGTCATCCACGCTTTACCAATCTCTACAAACTCATCCTTTTGGTTATTTAAGGCAATCATAAAACCAGATTCGTCTGGACTAAACTTGTATTCATCATTAGCATTAATATAATACGTTTCTTTGGTTAACACATCGTAAGCGGTATCTTTGTCGTTATCAATCATAACAGTGGTTTGCACTTTTTTTGTGGCTGCCACTCTATCTTGATTGACCTTGTTAGCATCGGTTTTATCTAATTTTACATGGGCCGTTTCTTTAGAGACAACTTTAATTTTACCTTCCCGCGTGGTATCGCCATCATTGTATTTTACAGTTCTTACCTCGGTTTCTTTTTTAACCTCTGTGGGTTTTTCTTGTGCCATTGCCGTACCGCAAATTAGTATAGCAAGTGCATATGCTAAATTTTTCATTTTATTTTGATTTTTGGATGTTAAACTTGGTTGCTAATAAGACGCTCCTATTAGCTAGGTTGTCGTAACTAATATCTTTAACCTTTTTTTGTATGAGATCGTGTTACGAATTATTAAACCCTAATTATGCAATAGAACATTGTCGTGAAGCTTTGAGATACCATAAATACTGACTTTTTCTTGATTTTAGCATAGCATCGCTATGGTTAAATTGAAAAAAGTAGTGTAGCGCCAGTATTTGCAGTAGCTCAAAGGTGTAATAGATGTTCTATCGCTTAAAGCGGGTTAAAACTCTACATTACATATTTGGTTGTTTGTACTGCTTTATTACCTTGTATGATAATTGTAATACACTACCTAAACCATTAAGAGTGTTTCTAATTAATAGAGTAACTTATATTGTTTTATTGAAATTTCTTGGTACCTAACAATATATCTACAAAGTTACATTAGAGATCTATCTTTATTTTGTCCATTTGATATTAAAGTGTGCCGATATGGTACTTTTAACAAATTTTCAGATTGAACTCCTGTACTTCACGCCTAGTTGCTTGAAAATTCCTTTTGTGTCGCATTAGTATCAAAAGATAATTTATTATTAAACTCTAAAGTTCGCATAGGAAAAGGAATCGTAATTCCAGCCTTATCGTAAGCTTTCTTTATTTCAATAATAGCGGTGGTTTTAGCTTTTAGCTTTTCCAGCATACTTTCGGCATCAATCCAGAATCTACATAGGTAATTGATAGAACTATCTCCAAACTCGGTATAATAAAACTCTACATCATCTGGGGTTTCTACTTGTTTAAACGTATTGGCAATTACATCTTGGGTTAATCGCTTGACCTCTTCTAAATCTGAATCGTAAGCCACACCACATTCTAAAAACACACGCATTCGTGTAGTTAAAGAGTAATTTTTCAAGGGGTTTTCAAGAATCATTTTATTTGGAATAACTACGATATTATTATCGGCTTGTTTTAACACAAACTCTTTTAAGTTTACGTCTATAACTTCACCCGAAAATCCATTGGTTTCTACCCAATTTCCAAGTTGGATGCGTTTTCTAAACGAAATCACAACACCTGCAAACGTATTAGACAGGGTGCCCTGTAACGCCAAACCAATTGCCAAACCTACAACACCAGCACCTGCTAGTAAGGAGGTTAGCATTTTACTTAGGTTCATAATTCCCAAGGCTAAAAATAAGCCTACTGCTACAACGACAATAGCAGAAATTTTTGCAATCATAGTTGCAATGGATTTTTGAGGGACTCGATTCTCAATTAAATTTAAGATAAGTTTTCGAGTATACTTGGCTAAGAAATAAGATGCCGCCATTACGACAACCGCCAAGATTAAATTAGGTATGTTTTGTATAATGGCACTTAACCATCCTTCAAGTTTATCGATTAAATTATTAAATGCCGTTGACATTGTTGTTTCCATTTCACTAAATTTTAAAGATTAATACTGTTTTTTGAAATTCAACATCACCAGTTAGAACTGCGCTTCAACAATATCCTCTTTTAAATTTTCTGACGTTTTTTTAGACCATGCGTTAAGCATCCAGCTTGTTTTTTCAAGCGCTCTAATATAAGCCCCTATTAAATCTATGGTACCTTCATCTGATATGGCTTCGGCTTTTTCTATCACTTTACCCATTTGCGCCAAGAGTATTTTATGGTCTTGTAGCGTGTTTTCCACCATGTCTTGGTCGGATTTGAGAGGAGCATCTTCTAAAATTAAAGAGGTTTTCAAATAATCTTCCAGTTTACTCATTGGGTGATAGCGCAGCGTTAAAATACGTTCTGCGATTTCGTCAATTTTTACTTTCGCATCGTTATACATGTCCTCGAACTGTTCGTGCAAATCGAAAAAATGCTTTCCGATAATGTTCCAATGCTTACTTCTTAATTTTTGATAATACACGTGGTAGTCAGCTAACAAAACATTTAATTCTACCACCACAGGCATTAATTCTTCATCATTCATGTTTAAATAGCTCATAATTTTTTGTTTTTAAATTAAACTCACTTTTAATATATAGGCCACATATCTAATGTCAAGTGCTTTAACAAGGTTTAACAGCATTAAGATATATTTAACTTAAATTATGTTAAATACATCTTTAAATGTTAAAAAAAATTAAGAGAATTATTTAGCAAGCCTAAAGTACTTTTCTAGGATACCTAAACTATACTTGTAATTTCACATTGAGGAAAAATGAGATGCCTTTAACCCGAATTCAAAGACATTGTTTCACTGTAACATAAAGTTTCTAACTTTAAGGA
>CAZLTR010000172.1:0-7953 GCA_964562415.1 uncultured Hyunsoonleella sp.
ACTACCATCTTATTTTCAGTTACGAGATTCTTCCGAACCTCTCACAGCACACCTAGGACGAGCTGGAAAAACTTCACCAATAGGACTTACTAATGCTCTTTTTTTTAGTATCCAATTTTCATTATTAAAATATTTAAATTCTAAATTCTCTAATCTAATCTGAAGTTTAAAAAAATTAGATTGCTTATCATTTACACTATAAAAATACTTTGTACCTAAATAATGTATCGTAATAGATTTTATTTCTTGTTTAGGTATAGCAACATAACCAAACTCATTGGTATTCCAACCTGTATTTTCATTTTCATTAATTGTAATTCCAGCGTTTGTAATAGTATGGTTGTTAGAATTCAATACAGTTATTTTAATATTTTGACCCTCAATAATATTTTCTTGAAAATTTATGACCCCTGTTTTATATCTAGAATCACTTTTAAGAAGAATTGTATCTCTTCTTTTTAACCATTTACCTTGAGAATATTGATTGGATAGCTTTTCTTTATTTAAATATTCAAATGTATAGTCTTCGTGAAGTATTATTTTTCTTGATTCATTTACTTCTGATATAAAAAATGAATCTTTATTTAAACTGTTTTTTACTCCACAAGATACGAGGAGTAAAAATAATAAAGTATATTTTACTATGTCCATGATTATAAATTCTTTAGAAAACTACTGAAAGCCCCCTTCGTATATGAATTTTTCCAACCTCTATAATATTGAGTAGAAGCCCTTCCTGTTGATCCTTCTCTAAATGTTGTTGACCTTAATTGAGTTCCAATAGAAGGTGCTCCTCTAAAATTAGCAGATTTAGTCTTAAGTGTTAATTGTGATGTTCGAGAACTTATTGAAGCATACCCTAGCGCAACATCAGCCACAGTTTTCATAGTCACATCATATCCAAAAAGGGAACTTCTACTATAAGCTTCAAGTTCATCAACTAAATCATACAAGGCTCCTCCTCTCTTACCCGAAGCATCGAATGATAATGCACCTGATTCAAATTGAAAAGCATGTTTAAGTTCGTGAGCTGCGACTGCATTACTATAACTTGATCCAATATTAACATTTACTTCTCCACTAGCAATATCAAAAGTCGTCTCACCCCCAGCTCCTTCAGAGGTAGAACCAGTCACAATGTTATAAACTTGATCAGATGCTTCAAGTGCATTTAATTCTGTATTAATATTATTTAATTCTGTTATTGTTCCTTGGTCTGAGGCATTTTTAGAATCTAGACTTTCTTGTAAACTGGCTGCCTTATCAGTATTACCATTAGCCAAAGCTTTATCTATTCTTTTTTGAACTCTACTAGTTCTATTTGCAATAGTCTTCTCTGTAGAAGCTATTTTGTTATTTACTCCATCTCTAAATTGATTAAAATATTCAAGTCCATCACCAATTCTCATCCCATCTGGATCAATAAAACGAATAGGATTGTTAGCAGTGTAGGCATAAGGTGATATTGGAGCATAGCCTGATGCTAATGGATCAATATTCATCCATCTACCTAAAGCCGCTTCATAATTTCTAGCACCATAATCATACCAGTCTAGCCCTAACTCATCATTAAGCTCTTTACCATTATACTTGTACTTAAGCGCAGTATTGGTAGAAGTTACATTCTCATTGTACCCTTTATGTTTCAGTCCAAAGGGATAGTAATTAACGCGTTTTTTTTCTCCGCATACCCTTTTTTGAGGCGCATACCCCAAAAAACTATTTAAAAAGAACTTCCTTTCTTATCATTGTCATAGGGTAAATATAGTAATTTAATAAAGTCCCACGCAGGTAAAACCCAGTATTTTCATACTTCAAAATCCTCTGTGTTTTCCCTGCTTCCTTCCCGCCGCATCACCAAAACTATATTTACATAAAATGGGTTATAGTACTTCCTCGCACCTCCAATGGCGTAGCTATAACCAATTTTATGTAAAATAGTCGCCACGCCAACGCTTTTGCTCACTCTTGCGCTGACTAACGCCCTGTCGGTTGTTGCTTTTTAAAAGCCTAACGATTGATAATGGATGGTGATATTTTAATGGTCGTTGTCTGTAAATCGTTAGTCTTCTAAAACGGTTGATATTCATGACCGCGAAGGGATTCGAACCTATGACCTTCGGATTCATAACCTGGAGGTCATAAACTTAACGTTTTAAAAAGATGGAGATTTATAAGTCTATACGTTGGCGGTTAAAAGCTGTTTCCTGTCAATCTTCAGCTTTTTAAAATGCTAGCCCAGCGGCTTAGAGCGACATAGGAGTAAAGGCACGAGTTGTGTTAAAATACAAGCAAACAACTAAGGCAAGCTTTTTTCTGCTTGACGTGTTTTTGCGCAGGATTTTAATGCAAATGCGGAGGGTTGGCGTTGCCCTAGCAACCGCATTAACTTATTCCTAGTGCGCAGTGGCAGAAGTGGTGGGCTTTGGCGGTGGGTGTGCGGCTGCTTTACATAATAGCAATTATAGCTTACACCCGCTATAATAAAACACGCCATAGGCAACCAAAAGTGGTGCTACTATAATTTTTATTATGTAAATGCAGCTTGGGTGATGCAGTGGGGAAGGAGACCATAAAATATAAAGGAGTTTTGCAAAAACGGTTAGATTTTATGGTCGTGGCATATACAGCCTACTTATTTTTATTGGGGTGTTGACGTGTATCAAAAACTCTAACAATATAAACTTTTGTCTTCCCTATACGGTAGGTTATTTTTATATCGCCTTTTATAAGTTTTCTGTAATCGTGTTTTAAATGGATGAAGGTTTCATCAATAGCGCCTATTTGAGATAAATCGGCTGCTTCACTTTCTAAAATATCAGTGCTTTGACGCAGTTCAGTAGCGTATATTAAGGCTTTAGCTGAACCATAAAGACCCTTGTAAAACTTAGTAATTTTCTCTAAATCTTTTGTGGCTCTTGTTGTCCAGAATACTGGCTTTATTTCTCTTTTACCCAATCTTCTATCATGTTTTGCACGTCTTTTTGACTGTGTAATCGCCCTGCTTTAATATCTGCTTCGCCTTCTGCAATCATACGATCTAAACGCTTTTGCTCCATGTAATTTTTAGCCGTTTCGTATAATGCATTTAAAAATTGCTTGTCGCCTATCTCAATGTAGCGCTGTAATTCTTCTCGTATTTCTAATGCTCCCATAACGTTATGCTTTATTACAAAGATAATTTTTATTCTTTAGTTTTATTTTAAACGATTGATAATAGCTTTACTTAAGCCTGTTGCCTCCATTATAGTTTCTATAGCGATGCCTTTTGCTTTTAATGCTTTTGCTATTTCTTTTGCTTTTTTACGTTCTCCCTTTTTTTCGCCTTCTTCTTTTGCTGCTTTTTCATAGCGTTGTTTTATCTCGAAGGCTGGTACGTATTTTAAGCTTTTTGATAGCTCGTCTAATAAACCACTATTTGTAAAACTGTAATAGGAGTTTTCGGTGATGATAAGATGGTCTAACACTAAAACTTTCATGATACGTCCTACTTGTATGAGTCTATCTGTAACATCTTTATCGGCTTCTGATGGCTGTAGTGTACCTGAAGGATGGTTGTGTACTAACACAAGTTTTACAGCACGTTTTTGTAAGGGGATGCTAAAGACTTCCATAGGTTCTACAATGGTAGCATTAAAACTGCCTATACTTACCAGTTCTATGTTTAATATCTTATTGGCATTATCTAAGCTTATTGTCCAGAAGTGTTCTCTGCCGCGATCTACTTTTTCTTCTCGCATTAAAATGCGTTGCATCACGCTATAAATATCTTCTGCGTTGTGGATTTGTATTTTTGTCTTGTTTGCCAATTTTATATTCATCTTGGTTTGCGCTTATAAAGTTAGTATTTGTTTTTTAGTTTATGGGATGGAAGTTGTTAACGATTTCGTGAAGGTTTTCTAAATCGTCTTGCAAATAACGTTCTGTTGAGCTTATGTAGCGGTGTCCTGCTAAGTATTGTACTTTTCTAAGGTTGTATTGCCCTAACCAATTGGTAATTACAGAGGCTCTTATTTGCTTTGTATTTTCAGCTTTTTGATTGTATTGCTTTAGTTTTTTAAAGATGTGATAGACGATTGCATTAAACCTTGCATTGGTATTAAAAAGCTGTTCGCTATGGTTTCCAATCTTGTTTTGGATGGTTGGCCGAACTTCGTTCGCATATTCCATAAACTCCATGATTTGCCAAGGTTTTAACTCTAAGGTACGGGCATTACTGCGCTTGGTACTTGGCACATAGATTTTACCTTTTGATAGCTGTAAATGTTCGATTTTAAGATGGCTTAAATCGGTTGTATTTAAACCTTGGTAGACAACTAAACCTATAATTACTTTAGCTCTTTTTAAAGTGTATTTGTGATATTCTTCTTGGTAGTTATCGGTTTCAAAACTATAATATAAATCCTCTAATTCTTCGGGGTCGAGTAAGTTGTAATTAATATTTCTTTTTACGCCTTTTATTGTGGTATCTTCTATGGGATTATCGGCTCTATACGACTGATCGATCAAGTAATTAAAGTAGATTTTTATACTTCGTAATCTGTGGTTAATGGTCTTTTTACTGTTCCCTTTTTGGGTTAAGTATTTTATAAATTTTAAACAGGTTTTATAATCAATCTCCGCTGGTGTCGTTGACCTGCGTTTGCACCATTTTATAAAGTTCTGCGTTTCTTTTGCATGCAGGGTTACAGTCGATGCACTATAATTCTGTTCTTCTAAATAATCTTTAAATGATTTCATTTTCAAGTGTTTTAAGTAGATGTGTATAGATTTGAGTGCTTTCTAAACTGCTATGTCCTAAAAAGGTTTTGATACTTTCTAATGGCACTTCTTTCTGTAATAAATGCGTTGCGATTGAGTGTCTTAAAATGTGAAGTGTAATCTTCTTATCAATAATGCTTTTATTCTCCGTAGCTTCAACAATAACCTTTAATCGGTTGGCAAAACTCATTCCCTGCATTCGTGTTCCGTGATGATTGATAAACAAAGCTTCGCTTTCTTTGGCTTGGTAAAATTCTGGTCGCCCTTCGTAAATATAATCTTCTAGTATTTCTGCGTTTCTGCGATTGATTGGAACATAACGTTCTTTGTAGTTTTTTCCTTTTCTAACAAACACGCGTTCCTTATCAAAAAGGATGTCGCTTAAATCTAAGTGTACCGCTTCATTTCTTCGTAATCCACAACTATATAAAATCGTTAAAATGGCTTTGTCTCTTAATCTAAATTTATTTTCATTATGACTGTATTCTGTTGCTTTAAATAATTGTTTTACTTCCTCTTGAGTAAGTATGTTTAGCTTTTCTTCTGTTGGATTGTTTTCGTTTTTTAAGTGAACATTGAAGTCTTTGTAGTCATGGTTCTGTAAATATTCCTTGAACTTTTTTAAGGCTTGTTGGTGTTTATTGAGATAGCTTTTACTTAATGCACCGTTACGCCTTTCGTTGGCTCTTTCTTTAAGTGCGTTGTAATAATCCTTTATTGTTTTTGGTGTGATTTGGTTTAGTCTTGTAATACGGTTTTGTTCTGCATAATAAAAGAACTCTTGTAAATGGATTGGTAATTGGTAAACGGTACTTTCTGCATAACCGAGTATATCCAACCATTCTTTGTAATTGGTAACGAGCATTTTAAATACATCATTTTTTAGTTTTAATTTTTTCACTTTGGTTGCATTTTTTGGATTTGATGAACTATCTGTATAAGTGCTTGTTTTTCAGTAATAATAATGGTTCATTTTGGGCATTGAACCATTATGGACTTCTTTGAACTTCCAGATTTCTCAAAGTGGTATTTAGTAAGGTTTGTATTTGCTTATTAGTGTTTTCATAGTCTTCATAGTTCGCTACTTCGTACACATAGCCTTTGCGCTTGTTACCTTTGGCTTTTTGTACTAGTTCTGCCGATTGTAGTTGCAACATATACCGCTTTTGGTTGCTTGGGTTTACCCGTAATGTTCTGCGTATTTCGGCATTGGTAAAGGTGGTAATGTCATTGGCTTTTAGATAGCCTTTTAGCATTTCAAAAAACTGTCGGCATGCTCCATTGAGTACATCACTTTTACGCAACAAGACTTCTTGCATCAGTGCGTTAGCTTCCTGTATATCTTCGATGGTAGTTTGTATATATTCCTCACCTGTTTCATTGTTGTACTGCTTTTCCCGTTGGTATTGTTTGTAAAAAGTGATGGCTTCTATAAATTGTAAATAGTGTGCGTTGGTACGTCTTGGTTTAAAGACTGATTTTGGCAACTCTAAAAATTCCGCATAAGGGTTTATAATTTTTATAGGCTTTAAAATTCGCTGTACATTCTTTAACAGTTCCCTCGCTTTTATTTCGTCCTGCTCGTTTAATTTGCCTGCGGAGGCTCTCCGTTGGTAGTCCATTATTTTGTTGTCCTGTGCTTCGCTCTCGTCAATGTAGAGTAAAAAGCTTCGGTTACTGTTGTCCTCGTAGATGCTTTCTTGTGTAGTACAACCTGCAACACTTACAGGACCTTCAACAGTTAAATGGATGGTTCGTGTTGTACCTTTGGTATCCTTATGCACTACTGTTTTGGTAATGCGCCTTTTAGATTGTAATTCTCGTAATGGATAGAGCACACTTTCTGCGCCGTCTAAATCTTCGATTAAAATTAATTTGTGTTGTAGTTCGGTGCGGTTAAAGTAGTAGAAGGCATTGGCAGAGAGTACCGTAATTTCTACTTTGTCTTCTTCTGGGATAAGCTCGGCTACTTTACTTTGCAAATGGGTTTTTCCAACACCGCTACTACCTAGACTTATGCAGTGTAAAGGGTTATTGGTTTTGCGGCTTGTAAAGATGAGATACATGGTTTGCCTGTTGTGCTCTTCGCCGATTACGCCGCTTTGCCCTATAAGTTCGTTAGTACGTTTAAGTAAGTTTGGTTTCTTTAAAAATGTAAGCGCCTCTTTTTCTTCTCTTGCCGTGAGTTCCTTAAAATAGGGTTGGTGTTGTTTCTCGTATTGGTCGATTAATAAAAACCTATAATTCTCTAATTCTTTGGTCAGTTCTTGCAGCGTTCTGCGTGCTATACTTGTGCCTATTTCTAAGCGTTCGGCTATTTTTCGGATAAACTTTTCAACTTGGTTATCGTTATATAAATCTATAGAGTGGCGTAGTACATTGTGCTGTTTTGGCTTTTGCAAGCTTAGTGTTACCCGTAGACTTTCTAATTTATTAGTCTTTAATCCGCCTAAAATGTGGATTTCAAGATGTTTTGTGGTGTATTCGTAGTTGCTCGGGTTGGTGGTGTTTAATTTGTTCATAACTTATAAATCTTCACTTATAAGTTACAAACTTAACTAATAAATAATATTCAAACCAAATTAATAGGTTTGTTTTTTTACTTTTAAGTAGCGTATATTTGCTTTATCCTTATTTTTAAAGGATTTTTATTACTTATTAGTTATGGATATAGGAAGTGTAATTACTCGTTTACGTAAAGAAAAAAAAATATCTCGTGAAGATTTAGGTACTAATGCAGGTACTTCAGGCGCTGTAATTGGAAGATATGAACGTAATGAGATTACACCATCTGTTGAGATCGCTAACAAAATCGCTAAAGCCCTTGACGTTTCTTTAGATTATTTAGTAGGTAATAATTCGGTAATAGTAAAAGATAAAAAGATATTAGAACGCGTAGAAGCTATTGCCAAAATGCCTGAAGTTGAACAACAACAATTATTTAATGTTATTGACGCTTTAATTCGAGATTATAACGCTAAAAAAGCATACGCATAAAAGAACCACACTACTATAATGTAATGTGGCTCTTGCTTATTATTATTTAACTATAACGGCACAGACTAAAAGTCTGCGCTATCACATTTGTCTTTATTTATTGTCCGAGCGATCGGGTTAACTCTTTTTAAGTTCTGAAAATTCTTTATCTGTAAACCAATTTGGTAGAAGCTCTGCGTTTATAATTTTTATTTT
>CAZLTR010000173.1:0-7883 GCA_964562415.1 uncultured Hyunsoonleella sp.
CGGTTTCTCCAACATAACGAATACCTATAGCATACAAAACGCGCTCAAAAGGAATATTAACAGAGGCTTTAACACCTTTAATAAGGTTTGCGGCACTTTTCTCGGCCATACGCTCTAGCGGTATAATTTGAGCTTCTGTTAACTCGTAAAGATCGGCATAATTAACAATAAGCCCCTCTTTTACTAAAAGCGCAACAGTTTGACCTCCTAAGCCTTCGATATCCATTGCCTTTCTTGAAATATAATGCTGTATGCGCCCTATGATTTGTGGTGGACACCCATCTACATTTGGACAGTAGTGTTTGGCATCTCCTTCGGCACGCACCAAAGTGGTAGCACACTCTGGACACTCTGTCACATACTGGGTGACTTTAGAATTTGAAGGCCTTTGCGCAACATCAACAGCTATTATCTTAGGAATGATCTCTCCACCTTTTTCTACAAATACAGTATCGTTCTCTCTAATGTCTAATTTCTCTATTTGATCTGCATTGTGAATAGAGGCGCGTTTTACTGTGGTACCCGCTAATTCTACAGGCCTTAAATTAGCCACTGGAGTAATAGCTCCTGTACGTCCTACTTGATAGGTTATGCTTTCTAAAACTGTAGATACCTGTTCGGCTTTAAACTTATAAGCCATGGCCCAACGCGGTGCTTTAGAAGTATAGCCTAACTCTTCTTGTTGTTGTAAGTTATTCACCTTTATAACCACGCCATCGGTTTCATAAGGCAATTCGTGGCGCTTGTTGTCCCATATATTTACAAAATCGAGTACAGCAGCTATAGAGCTAGCTTCAATAGCAATTTCTGGCACTTTAAACCCCCAAGATCTTGCTTTTTCTAAACTTTCAATTTGTGTGGTAATGCCTAAATTAGACCCTGTTATATTATACAATAAACACTCTAATGGTCGCTTCGCCACTTCTGCACTATCCTGAAGTTTTAAACTTCCCGAAGCTGTATTTCTCGGATTTCGATAAGGCTCTTCTCCATTAGCTATGCGCTCGGCATTCATGGCATTAAAACCTTCAAAAGGCAATACAATTTCACCCCTAATATCGAATTTAGAAGGGTAATCGCCTTTTAACTGTAGAGGCACCGATTTTATTGTTTTTATATTAGCAGTAACGAGGTCTCCTTGAAACCCGTCACCTCGGGTTACAGCTTTGGTAAGCTTACCACCTTCGTAGGTTAAACTAATTGAGGCTCCATCATATTTTAACTCACAGGTATAAGTTACAGGACCATCGACTAACTTTTTTATGCGTTTTTCCCAATCTAAAAGATCTTCTTTAGAATAGGAATTATCTAAAGAGTACATGCGGTGCTCATGCTTAACTGTTTCAAAATTTTTAGTCACAGCTCCTCCTACACGTTGCGTAGGCGAATTGGCATCATAAAACTCTGGATATTTTGCCTCTAGCGTTTGTAAGGCCTCCAACTTCATATCGAAATCATAATCTGAAATTGTAGGCATATCCAGTACATAATACTGGTGATTATGGGTTCGTAATTCTGCTCTTAATTCTTCTATTTGTTGCTTAATTGTAATATCTGCCATTTCCTAATATCCTGCTTTAACCATTCTATCTTTACCAAAATTATCTTTCTTTAGCGTTACCGCTTTAAACGCTTTGTTTTTTAATAACGCCACTGTTTCTGGTCCTAAATATTCATTAATTTCAAAAAACAATTGCCCCTCTGGCTGTAGGGCTTGTTTTGCCAAGGCACTTATAGCATCATAAAAACATAAAGGCGTTTCATCTTTTACAAAAAGCGCCAAATGCGGTTCATGTTCTAAAACATTAGGCTGCATTAATGGCTTTTCCAATTGTCTTACATAAGGGGGGTTAGAAACGATAACATCAAAAGTTCCAAATTCTGCTGTGAAACGCTCTGCAGAGAGCTGTAACACGTCGCGCTCTATAAACTTGAGATTCACATCATTTAATTCGGCATTACCCTTAGCGACTTTCAATGCTTTTGCACTAACATCTAAAGTAAACACAGAAGCTTCTGGCAAGTGTTTGGCTAAAGTTATAGGAATACACCCACTTCCTGTGCCAATATCTAATATTTTTAAAGTACTATCTTTAGGAACATCATCTAAAACCCAAGACACCAGCTCTTCGGTTTCTGGGCGTGGAATTAAGGTGTCGGGACTCACTTTAAATGTTAAACCATAAAACTCTGAATCTCCTGTAATGTACTGAATAGGTTTTTGTACTTTTAGTGCCTCTAACCCCTCATACAAGGGCGTAGCATTAGCTACAGTTAACTCTGGCTGTACAGCCAAATCTATTCTTTTAATATTAAAAAAAGAGGTCGTTAACCTAAAGAAGAAATGATTGATTTCTACTTTAGTATACATCCCCTCTAACTGCTCTTGATATTCTTGTTGAATTAGTTTTAGTTTCATAATCCTCTAGCCACTCGGTAAACTAGGCCAAATCTTTATTTATAAGTTTTAATTGTATTGTAAAAACATCTCTATATTTCTCAAATAACTATAGTATATTTACTCACTTAAAACCTTTTTTTTGTGAGGTACAAGATACAGCAATTCTTAAATAGGACTATGAAACGTTTCGTAATATTATTAACAATACTATTTACTTTTTTTAACTGTAAAGTAAAAGAAAAACCAGTCTTTGTAAATGTTGATAACGTTAAAATATTAACATCTACATCCACATCTATCGTCCTTACTGCAGATGCCGTTTTTCTTAACCCTAATACTATTGGCGGGCAATTAAAAACCGATGCTATTAAGATTTACATTAACGATAATGAAGTAGGTTATGTGTCTGCCGATGCTTTTGAAGTCCCTGCAAAAAAAGAATTTACCTTACCCCTTCAAGCAACAGTACCTTTAGACAGTATATTTTCTCGTAAAACTATTGGAGGACTTATTGGAAGCCTTTTTAGTCAAAACCTAAAAGTAAATTACAAAGGAGCCATTTCCTATAAAGCTTTAGGCTTGAGTTACACTTATAATTTAGACGAAACCGAAACCATTAAAATCAAGCTTTAAACGTGCCTACACATCAAGACTATATACGGCGCTGTATCACTATAGCAAAAAACGGATTAGGCACCACCAGACCCAACCCCATGGTAGGCTGTGTTATTGTGCATAATAATACAATTATTAGCGAAGGGTTTACAAGTCCTTATGGCGGAAATCACGCAGAAGTAAATGCCATATCTGCGGTTAAAGACAAAGCTATTTTAAAACAAGCTACAATTTATGTAACCTTAGAGCCTTGCTCGCATTATGGCAAAACGCCGCCTTGCAGCGATTTGATTATTGCATCTAAAATACCAAAAGTTGTTATAGGTTGTATTGATGATAATGAACACGTTGCAGGAAAAGGCATAAAAAGGCTTAAGGCCGCTGGTGTTGATGTTATTGTGGGGGTCTTAGAAAATGAATGCAGAACACATCACAAGCGTTTTTTTACATTTCATAATAAAAAGCGTCCTTACATTATTTTAAAATGGGCACAAACTCAAGACCATTTTATAGCACCAACCTCTAAAGCGACCAAAACACCAGTTTGGATTAGCAACGCGTATTCCAGACAGCTCACGCACCGCTGGCGTGCCGAAGAACAAGCTATTTTAGTTGGAACACGTACCGTTTTAGAAGATAATCCTAGTTTAACGGTTAGAGATTGGACAGGCACACATCCTACTAGAGTTGTTATAGATCGGTCTCGAAAAATAGCGCCTAACCATGCTATTTTTAATACCAAAGCACCTACAATTTGTATAGACGATACTCATATTGATTTTACGCAGCCTATCGCAGCACAAATCTGCCAAGTCTTACAAAAGCATTCCATAACATCGCTTATTATTGAAGGAGGCAGTACCACATTACAATCCTTTATCGATGAAAATTTATGGGACGAAGCTCGAGTTTTTACAGGCCCACTCCAATTCGCTTCTGGCACCAAAGCACCTGTAATACAGGGCACATTACAAATGGAAACCAATTTGCAAGCCGATATTTTAAAAATTTATACCAATGCGTAACACTATTATATTTGACTTTGGTAATGTATTCATCAATTTGGATATAGAAAAAGGAGAACAGTACTTTTTAGACACTCTGGGCATCCCAGCGCTTACAAAAGAACTTATCGCGATTAATAAGGATTATGAAAAAGGACTGTTATCTACAGAAGCATTTATAGCCTATTATACAACCAAATTTAAACACTTAAATAAAGAACAATTTACCACGGCTTGGAATGCTATTTTAAAAGATTTCCCTGTGCATCGGTTAGAGTTTTTAAAAGACTTACAACAAAAGACAGCCTATAAATTAATATTGCTAAGTAACACCAACACCTTACACATCGAGTGGATTAAAACACATGTGCCCTTCTATGCAACATTTAAAAACTGTTTTGATGCCTTTTATTTATCTCATGAAATTCATTTTAGAAAACCCAATACAGACATTTTTAATTTCGTTTTAAACACTCACGATCTTACACCAGAATCTTGTGTATTTATTGATGACAATAAAGCAAATGTCAATACCGCGGAGCAGTTAGGCATAGCCACATGGCATATCACGCCTTATGAAGAAGATGTTACAGAGCTATTCACCAAGAAATCTTCTTTATTTTGATTTTCCTTTTTCTAAGCATTATTGCGTCTACCTTAATATTTATCATTTTTAAAGGCTTTAATAGATACAATATCAACACCTTGCAAGCTATTGTTATAAATTATGGAGTTGCAGGAATCACTGGGCTTTTTAATTACAATGCCACAGTAACTTTACAAACTATTTATTATGAAAAATGGTTTATAGGTGCAATTTGCCTTGGTGGTTTATTCATTTCTATTTTTAATGTCATGGCGCTAACAGCACAACGTAACGGTCTATCCGTTGCTTCTGTAGCTAGCAAAATGAGTGTTGTAATTCCTATTCTATTTGGACTTTATGTTTACCATGAACAGCTAAGCCTTCTTAAAGGCATTGCTATTGTAATGGCTCTTATTGCCGTATATCTTACATCTCAAAAGCGCAACAACGCTACTGTAGCCTCTAAAACGTCGAAAAGTATTTGGCTGCCCTTAATTTTGTTTTTAGGCTCTGGAGTATTAGATACAACTCTAAAATATTTAGAAACCACCTATGTGGCTTCAAATGCTATTCCTCTTTTTTCTGCTATCATTTTTTTTAGCGCTGGTGCAATTGGTCTTGGTTTTATAACTGTTAATGCATTACGCCAAGCTTTTAAATTTGAATGGAAAACACTTTTAGGAGGCACTGTACTTGGCATAGTGAATTACTACTCCATTTACCTACTCTTAAAAGCGTTACAATACAAAGGGTTTGAAAGTTCTACGCTGTTTACTATAAACAATGTCTCTATTGTAATGCTTTCTACTTTGGTAGGCTTAATTTTATTTAAAGAGCAGTTATCGCCTAAAAATTGGATAGGCATAGCTTTGGCTGTTGTTTCTATCCTTTTAATTGCAATAGCCTAAACTTATGAAAGATACTTATAATACCATAAGTACGCGTAGCGCTCCCACACTCTACAAAGATAAAAACAGCAAATTTTATGGTTTTGCATTTTATGTGGAACAAGAAGCCGATGTAAAACAACACCTAGACGCATTAAAAAAAGACCACCATGCAGCGAGACATTGGTGTTACGCGTATCAAATAGGCACTAGTACACTACAATTTCGAGTTAATGATGATGGTGAACCTAGCAACTCTGCAGGAATGCCCATTTATGGACAAATTCAAGCTTTTGATGTTACCAATATACTTCTTGTAGTAGTACGCTACTTTGGCGGTATAAAATTGGGCGTTGGCGGCCTTATTAAAGCTTACAGAACCACTGCTCAGCTCACATTAACCTCATGTGCTATTATTGAAAAAACGATAGACAGCACTTATACCATTTTATTTGAATATAAGCACATCAATAAAGTGATGCGCATTATAAAAGAAAAAAAATTACGCATCGCGTCACAACGTCTAGAACTTCGTTGTGAAATTACAATTCTTGTGAGGCAAAAAAATGCTCAAAACATTCTTGAAACCTTTAACTCAATTTTTGGAGTACAGATAAAGACTACATGATATAATTAGTCTATAGCATCTAAAATATACTGAGGAATCTTCATAGGGCGGTTAGTTGCCTTGTTCAAAAATACTAAAGTAGTACTCGCGGTTGTTAAAATTTCTTCATTTTCGTTTGTAATTTCGTACTCAAATTCTATTTTAACTGTAGGTCTTTTTTTAAGTCTGGTTTTTACCGTAATCAAGTCATCGTAACCCATAGATTTTTTATAATTTATTTGCAACGCCACTACAGGTAACATAACGCCTTCCTCCTCCATTTTCTTGTAAGACACGCCTAATTTTCTTAGCCATTCTATACGTCCCATCTCTAGATATAATGGGTAATTACCATGGTACACTACTCCCATTTGATCGGTTTCCCCATATCGTACTCTTATTTGTATTTTGTCGAATTTCATCATGCTATATCAATATTTTTTTGTAGTTTTCGAAAGAGTTTAAACATGAAGAAAAAATTCTAGAAATTCAATAGTTTTTGATTTTTTTTTTTAGAATTTTGTTCACATATTTGCCTCACAATTAATCGAGGGAATGAAGTTGCGCCTCTCTTGTACAAACAGCACGACTTTAAATAACAAGCTAAACAATAATTCAAATAAATGACTACAACTGCGCAATCGGTATGGAAGAACTGTCTTAACTTTATAAAGGATAATATCCAACCGCAAGCTTACAAAACATGGTTTGAACCAATTGTAGCAGTTAAGCTTCAAGACAATGCTTTAAGTATTCAAGTTCCTAGTAAATTTTTCTACGAATGGCTTGAGGAGCATTACGTAAAAATTCTTAAAGTATCTTTAACCAAAGAACTCGGTGAGCATGCCAAGCTGGTTTACATTATTAAAATGGAAAACACTTATGGTAATAAGCAACCTTTTACAGAAAAGATTCCAAGTTCTAACCGAACTAATGTTAAAGCACAGGAAGTTGATATTCCATTAAACAATAAGAATCCAGAATTAAAGAATCCATTTGTGATTCCTGGTATTCGCAATGTGAAAATTGAATCACAACTCAACCCTAATTATAGTTTTGAAAATTTTTTAGAAGGCGATTCTAACCGTTTGGCTAGAAGTGCAGGTTTAGCGGTAGCAGCAAAACCAGGAGGCACGTCTTTTAATCCACTTTTGGTATTTGGTGGTGTAGGGCTAGGTAAAACACATTTAGCGCATGCTATTGGCGTAGACATTAAAGACAAATACCCAGAGAAAACAGTGCTTTATATTTCTGCTGAAAAATTTACACAACAATATATAGACTCTGTTAAGAAGAACAACAGAAACGATTTTATACATTTCTATCAAATTATAGATGTGCTTATTATTGATGATGTTCAATTCTTATCAGGAAAATCTGGAACACAAGATGTATTCTTTCATATTTTTAACCATTTACACCAAAACGGTAAGCAGGTTATTTTAACAAGTGATAAAGCACCTGTAGATATGCAAGACATCGAACAACGCTTGCTATCTCGATTTAAATGGGGGCTTTCTGCAGAATTACAGCATCCTGATTTTGAAACAAGGGTTTCCATATTAAAAAATAAATTGTATCGAGACGGTGTTGTTATGCCAGACGATATTGTTGAGTACGTGGCAAAAAACATTAAAACTAATGTTCGCGAGCTCGAAGGCGCCATTATTTCTTTAATCGCACAATCTTCGTTCAATAAAAAAGAAATAACTATAGATTTGGCCAAGCAAATTGTAGAAAAATTTGTTAAAAATACCAAACGTGAGGTTTCTATAGATTACAT
>CAZLTR010000174.1:0-7869 GCA_964562415.1 uncultured Hyunsoonleella sp.
TCGCGATGGTATAACTATGAGTCATGCTAAAGCGTATAAGTTTAAGCATAATGATTTGGATGATTTAGAAAAAAGATGTCAAATTGAGCGCAGAAGAGAGGTTTCTTTAGAAACTAATATTTATATCGTTACAGAATCTGTCTTTTCTATGGACGGAGACTCTCCAAACCTAAACCATTTAAATAAACTTGCGCAGCACTATAACGCTTTGTTGGTTGTCGATGAAGCACATGCCGTGGGCGTATTTGGCAACGACGGCCAAGGCATAATACAAGATCTTAATTTAGAACCCATTGTTTTTGCGCGCATTGTCACCTTTGGAAAAGCTATGGGCTGTCACGGCGCAGTAATTTTAGGCAGTACTGCATTAAAAACCTTTTTGGTTAATTTTTGCCGCACTTTTATTTATACCACAGCTTTACCTCCTCATAGCTTAGCAACAATACACGCAGCTTACCAAACACTTAAAATCTCTAAAAGTCGAATGCTGCTAAAGCAAAACATTACTCATTTTAAAGCCGAAATTAGTCGCAACCATCTCGAATCTGCATTTATACCTTCCCTTTCTGCGATTCACTGCTGTATTATTCCAGGAAATGCTACGGTAAAATTAGCTGCTAAAAAGCTGCAAGACCTTGGCTTTAATGTTAAGCCCATTCTATCTCCTACAGTACCTAAAGGCAAGGAACGTTTGCGTTTTTGCTTACACAGTTATAATTCTAAAGAAGATGCGACTAAAGTTTTAAATGCACTTAGTACTTTTGCACGCATATGAGTAACACTTTTAAAACGATAGCAAGATACCAATACTCTACCGAAGCACAGATTGTAAAAGGTCGTTTGGAGGCCGATGGGATTCCTGTGTTTTTATCAGATAGTTTCACCATAGACACAGACCCATTAGTAAGTAATGCCATAGGTGGTGTAAAACTAAAAGTCTATGCTAAAGATGCCTTAAGAGCACAGCACATTTTACAATCTATCTCTAAATATGCCTTAGATGATAAAGGCAATACCATTTCTTGTCCTAATTGTAACAGTGAAACCATAGAATTATTTTCAACCATTACAGATGTAAAATCTTTTTTTGCATTTATTTTTGGGTTCCTTTTTTCTACACTTCCATTTTATACCAAACATAAATACAGATGCGAAGTTTGTAATACCGAATTTGACTTAGAATGAATACTTATTTTATAACAGGCATCTCCACAGAAGTTGGAAAAACTGTAGCCGCCGCCATCCTTACTGAAGCCTTAGAGGCAGACTATTGGAAACCCGTACAAGCTGGTGAATTAGACCATTGCGATACAGCTAAAGTAAAACGCTTAGTTTCTAATACGAAATCTAAATTTCATCCTAATGCCTACGCGTTGGAAACACCTATGAGTCCTCATGCCGCTGCTGCTATAGATGGATTAGAAATTGACATTACAAGCATTGCAGCACCAAAAACCAGTAACCCTAATTTAGTAATTGAAGGTGCAGGTGGTTTGCTGGTGCCTTTAAACACAACCGCAACCATTTTAGACTTAATACAGCCGCAGTATAAAGTTATTGTTGTGTCTCGGCATTATCTAGGCAGTATTAACCACACATTACTCACCGTTAATCTTTTAAAGGAAAAAGGATTTGATGTGACCTTGCTTTTTAGTGGTGCAGAACACCCTAGTACAGAAACGATTATTAAAAAAATGACAGGTATTCCTGTTCTTGGCCGCATTAATGAAGAACCTTATTTTGACCAAAATGTGGTGAAAGCATACGCCAAACGTTTTAAAAACGAACTATGAGCTTAAACGAGAGAGATAAAAAGCACCTTTGGCACCCCCTAAAACAACACCAACTGCAACCTGAAAGTTTGGCTATTGTTAAAGCAAAAGGTTGCACACTTACCGATGAAGATGGCAACGAATACATCGATGCTATTGCGTCTTGGTATACGTGCATGTACGGGCATTGTAACGACTTTATTACTGCAAGTGTTTACCAGCAGATGCAGCAGTTGGATCAAGTAATGTTTAGCGATTTTACGCATAAACCCGCCATAGAATTATCTGAAGCTCTAGTACACATACTCCCTAATAACCAAAATAGGATTTACTTTAATGACAATGGCTCTACTGCTGTGGAAGCTGGCATTAAAATGGCCTTGCAATACTACTTTAATAAAAATGACCAACGCTCTACCTTTATTGCTTTTGAAGAGGGATTTCATGGCGATACGTTTGGCGCTATGAGTGTCTCTGGTCTATCGGTTTACAATGGGCCTTTTGAAGAGTTTCTTATAGACGTTAAGCGCATACCCACGCCAAACGGTACAAATAACGCACTCATTTTAGAGCTTCTTGAACAGTATACTTCTAAATTTAAAATTGCAGGGTTTATATACGAACCTTTAATACAAGGCGCTGCAGGTATGAAAATACATGATGCAGAGGGCTTAAACCGTATTTTAAGTTATTGTAAATCTAAAAACATCCTCAATATTGCAGATGAAGTGATGACGGGGTTTGGTAAAACGGGGCGGTATTTTGCTTCAGATTATTTAGAAGTTAAACCCGATATTATTTGCCTAAGCAAAGCCTTAACCGCAGGATTAGTACCCATGGCAATAACCTCATGTACCGAGGTTATTTATGAAGGGTTTTTAAGTAGTGATATCTCTAAAGGTTTTTTTCATTGCCATACCTATTCTGCAAACCCTGCTGGCTGTGCAGCAGCATTAGCAAGTATTAAATTACTAACCTCTAAAGAAATGCAACAAAATATTGAGCGCATTTCTAAAAAACATCAAGAATTTAACGCACATATAAAGACACACCCTAAGGTAAAAACAACACGGCACATTGGCGTAATTTTTGCCCTAGACCTTAATACAAAAATGGCCCGTTATGGCGACTTACGTGATAAACTCTTAAAGTTCTTTATGGCACGTGGTGTATTTTTAAGACCTCTAGGCAACACCATTTATATACAAGTGCCTTATATTATTAGCGATGCTGAATTGAAAAAGGTATACCAAACCATTGAAGAAGCCTTAGAAATAGTATAACTTTGTCCAAAATATTTTTGTTTGCAACAACCAGTATCCATAACCGCAATAGCCTCTATCTCGCCTTTAGGAAAAACTTTAGAAGAGACTTGGCAAAGCTATTTAAATGACGAGCATTGCTTTAGTGAGAGCACTTATTTAGATGAAAGCGTTTGGGTCGCTCAATTGTCCAAAACTTCGAAAGCACATATTGAAGCGCTAAGACAATCAGACAATAAATACAAAGCTTTAGACGACACTGTTTTGTTTGCCATTTACGCTTCTAGACAAGCTGTTGCAAAAGCAGGCTGGAAAGCTACAGACAATTTCGGTATTAATATTGGGTCCTCAAGAGGAGCTACAGCTTTATTTGAAAAGTACCACGAATCGTTTCTAGAACATCATAAATCAGACACACTCAGTTCTCCCACTACCACTTTAGGCAATATTGCTTCTTGGGTCGCCCACGATTTGCAAACCGAAGGCCCCGAAATAAGCCACTCTATTACTTGCTCTACAGCATTACACAGTGTACTTAATGGTATCGCATGGCTTGCCTCTGGAATGTGTAATACGTTTTTAGTTGGCGGCAGTGAAGCGCCTTTAACACATTTTACTATTGCACAAATGAAGGCTTTAAAGATATACTCTAAATCTACCGATAAGTTTCCATGCCGTACTCTAGACTTTAACAAAGCCCAAAATACCATGATTTTAGGTGAAGGTGCTACTATGGTTTGCCTTGAAAAAGGCCTACAAAACAATGCACTTTGTACAATAACAGGTATTGGTTATGCTACCGAAATTTTAAAACATAATATTTCTATTTCTAGTGATGCTAAATGCTTTCAAAAATCTATGCAAATGGCATTAGGCAATAGGACTCCAGAGAGTGTAGACGTTATAGTAATGCATGCTCCTGGCACTATAAAAGGCGATCTTTCTGAGTTTAAAGCTATAGAAAAAAGCTTCCCAAATAAAATGCCTTATCTCACGTCTAACAAATGGAAAATAGGTCATACCTTTGGCGCCTCGGGTACACTAAGCCTTGAGCTAGGTGTTTTAATGTTGCAGCATCAAAAATGTATTGGCATTCCTTACTTAGAAACCTCAAACGCCCCTAAAACCATTAAGCACATCCTTATAAATGCGGTAGGCTTTGGCGGTAATGCAGTATCTATTTTAATCTCAAAATAACATCTATTGGGCTGCTTTTACCTCATCTAGTAAAGCACGCATATGTTTGTTTTTTAACATCCCGCCATATGCCATATCACTTAATGGAATATGAGGATACGAGTTGCATTCTACAATGACAGGACCATCTGTAGTAATTGCAATGTCCCACCCTATCAATCGGTCTGGAAATACATGAAGCGCTTCAGTTAATAAGTCGAGAATTGCATCGTAAAATGGAATTTGAAACCCTTCAAAAACCACACCGCTATCAGGATGCTTTGTAATGGTTGCACCTCCAAACTCCATGAGGTAGTGCCCTTGAGCTTTTAATGTGCCTTCTTTCATATTAACCCCCACGGTAAAACCACCAGAAGTGGCATTATCTACTTCGCTCTCTCCAACACCAAATCTGTAAAATCCACCAATAAATTCTACATGCTTCGTTTGAGTTACAATCGTAATGATACGTAGCGTATTTACTGATTTGCCATGAATTCTATTGATAGCCGCATGCTGTTCAATGAGCTGCGTATGCACATAAGTTCCCTTAAGCATAGGCTCAAAATACACATCGAGTTTTTCGTCTAAATTAGCCCTCGTCATTTTAAAACAGCCTTTACCCCCATATTCGGAAGGAGGTCTAAAAAACAAGCCTTCTCGTTTATTTTCATCAAAAATGGTTTCAAAAAACACTTTAGCTTCAGTTTTATTTCTTACAAGGCGAATCGTATCATTCCAAAAAAAACTAGACCCCATATTATAACTAATTAGTTTTGGGGTTTTAAGCTTTGCCTTTTCGGCATAAAAAGAAAAAAAAAGTTTATGCTCTATAATGGTATGTAAACTTTTATTATGAAGGCGTTCGCTATTGTTTAAAGCTTTCATATCCCCAAAACTGTGATAATCGAGATAATTAACTACCGATTTTCGATACAAAAACTTAAAATAGTAAAAAGGTATTTCACGCTTCTTATAAGTGAGTAAGGCCAATTCTTTGCACATTTGAAACCACCCCTTCTTATTAGGGTCTTTTAAAAACACTTTTAAACGTCCAATATTATTAAATCTCCTCATAATAGCCTTTTACGGTAAGGTGTTACAAACTTATTTAGCATTTCAAACCGAAAAATAATACAATCCTGAACACTTTTATAAAAATTATAACAATTATTTGTAGCAAGAAGTTAGTAAGGCCACAAACATTGCTTAAAAAACATCCTTTTTCCAATGTATTTTTCTACTTTTACAGCCTATATTGGAGACTATGAGCGTAACAAAACATAACTGGACCACACAAGAAATTCTAGACATTTATAACAAACCTTTAATGGAGTTGCTTTACGATGCTGCTACGGTACACCGTTTACACCACGACCCCAATACGGTTCAAGTGTCTACTTTATTATCTATAAAAACAGGTGGCTGTCCAGAAGATTGTGGGTACTGCCCACAAGCCGCGCGTTACCATACCGATATTGAAGGCAACGACCTTATGAGCGTACAACAGGTTAAAGCCCAGGCTTTACGTGCAAAATCTAGTGGTAGTTCTCGCGTTTGTATGGGAGCTGCTTGGCGTAATGTTAAAGATGGTGAAGAGTTCGACCAAGTTTTAGAAATGGTACGTACCATAAATAAACTTGATATGGAAGTATGCTGCACACTAGGCATGCTTACAGAAAACCAAGCCAAACGCTTAGCCGAAGCAGGGCTCTATGCCTACAACCATAATTTAGACTCTTCGGAAGAGTATTATAAAGAAGTGATTTCTACCCGTGGTTTCGAAGACCGTTTAGAAACTATAGATAATGTTAGAAAAACAAATGTTACCGTATGTTCTGGTGGTATTATTGGTATGGGAGAAGCTGTAGCAGACCGTGCTGGCATGTTAGTCGCGCTTTCTACACTAAACCCACAGCCCGAGTCTGTCCCTATTAACGCCCTTGTTGCTGTAGATGGAACACCCCTAGAAGACCAAGAGCCTATATCTATATGGGACATGGTACGTATGGTGGCTACTACTAGAATCGTTATGCCAGAAACACAGGTACGCTTAAGTGCAGGACGTACGCAAATGACCCGAGAAGGCCAAGCCATGTGCTTTTTTGCTGGAGCCAACTCTATTTTTGCTGGAGACAAGCTGTTAACCACTCCTAATCCCGATGTTAATGAAGATATGGAAATGTTTAAACTACTAGGTTTAAATCCGCAAAAACCATTTATTAAAAAAATGCAACCTGAAACCATAGAAGCGCAAGACTCTCAATACCAAGATTTGGGAGAAAAGCCTAAATGGACGCGACCAAAGCATACAATAGATCGTAATGAGGCTGCTAAAGAAAGTTCCAAAATTATAAAGTAATCTAGCTTTTATAAAAAGTTATAATATCTTTACAACCGAAATTAAAAACTTTAACAATGCAAAAATTACTAATCCTATTCACTATTCTAAGCGTATCCTTAGTAAACGCACAGGCTTATTCAGGAAAAAACGACAATAAATTTCAAGTTGGTGCAAACGTTCAAGAAAATGGAACAGGTATTAACGTGAGTTATGATTATGGTATTGGCGAAAACATCTCTGTTGGGATTTCTTCTACCTATCTTTTAGGTGTAGACCAAGCTTTAAAAAACAATGTATTTGATGAACTCAATGCAGATTTTGACAATCGTATCGACGTAAGATTTCGTTTTAATGCTAACCTTGGTAATGTCATTAATGTAAGTGATAGCTTCGATCTTTACCCAGGATTAAGTTTAGGTCTTAAAAATTTTGGAGGGCATCTAGGGGCGCGCTATTTTTTCACAGATGGATTTGGTGTTTATACCGAACTAAATGTCCCTTTTGCTAAGTATAAATCGGACCGTTTATTACCTCCAGAAGAATTACACAATCAATTCTCTATTAATTTAGGCGCAAGTTTTAATCTATAGACTAAAATAATATCTATTTACCCCCTAAATGGGTGTAAACAAAAGCGGATTTTAATCGTTATAACGATTAAAATCCGCTTTTGTTTTTTTATAGAAAAAACTAAGATTGGAACAACGCACGCGCTTTTTCATAAATAAGATGTGTCTCCCATCCTCTATACAACAAATAATCGATCAACTTTTTTCTGCTTTTATAAACATTTGCGTCTTGAATAAGCAACGCCTTTTTTTCGGCCAAAGCATTAAAAATTTCAAGATACTCGCCTTCATCAATCTTAGATAAAGCTAAGTTAATAGTAACACTACTAATATCTCGTTGTTTTAATTCTAAGGTTAAACGCAAACGCCCCCACTTTTTTATGCGTAATTTCCCGCTTACAAAGGCTTCTGCAAATCGGGTTTCATTAAGAAAATTTTCTTGTAAAAGATGCACCATAACCACATCTATGGCCTCTGGTATCATATGCCAAGTTTTAAGCTTATCGCGAACCTCTTTATGGCAGCGTTCTTGATACGCACAATAATGTTCTGCTTTTTTAATAGCTTCCTCTAATGTGTACGTTTTTCTGGTCTGCATATAACGTCAAAAATAATTAGAAAAACCCAAATATAAACACCACAGATACTCCTAAATTTAAGCATACATAAAAGACACACCACGCACAATAGTTATTGAACTCATCTTGACGTTTTCTATTTCCTAAAAAATGGCTGAAATTCACCCC
>CAZLTR010000175.1:0-7811 GCA_964562415.1 uncultured Hyunsoonleella sp.
GTGTGTACCAATTAACCGACCACTTGGGTAATGTTCGTGCTGTTGTAGAACGCTCAGGAAGTAATGCAATAGCTATTGTAAATACAGATTATTATCCTTTTGGGATGCCAATGCCAAACCGAAACTTGGAAGGGAATTACCGCTATAAATACCAAGGACAAGAAGTTGACCCAGAAACTGGTAAAGAAGCTTTTGAGTTGAGATTATGGGATAGTCGAATTGGACGTTGGTTGACTACGGATCCGGCGGGACAGTTTAGTTCTCCTTATTTAGGTATGGGGAATAACCCTGTAAATGGTATAGACCCAGACGGAGGGACTGTATATAATCCAGTTTACGGTTCGAATGGTACTTTTAAAGGTACAACTAAAGAAGGTTTTACAGGTGAGCCTATTATATATGACGGTGATAAAGATTTTTCAAAATTGCAAGCAGAACAGCTTATAAATTCAGGAGGAAAACTCTTGAGTAAATTTAACTTTTCTTCAGAAAATATAGTTGATAAAATAATAAATCATGTTGTAAATCGTGATTTAAAAGATGGATTAAGTATTCCTGAGTCAATCTGTGTTCAAAATTGTAATTTAGCAGGTAAGAGACATTTTAACTTTTCTGCAAAGATAGCAACAAAAGATAATTTAGCTATTCTAAGAGGGCTAGACAAAGACGGCAATAGTATTGCAAATCAGTTTTATGAACCTACAGTTGAAAACTTAAGATCAACAATAAACTTGCACGAATCTGTCGGACATACTTTGAGTGATATACGAAGGGCTGATAAGCATTATCTTATATTTAAATCTCAGATTGATCATTCGAGCTTTCACAAAACTACAGATAATTACAAAGGAGCTACGATTTATAATTTTTATAGAACCGCAAGAAATGCTAATTTTACTCCTTCAAAAAAATATTACGATCTTTATAATAAATATGTTCCACAATTTTTAGAAAGACTTGAAAATTAAAAAAATCATATATATCGTTAGTTCCTTTTTTTTATTTAATTGTTCTTTTCGTGAGGAGGATTTACAAATTTATTTTAATAATTATAGTCAAGATTTAATAGACAATGATTTCATACTAGAAATAAAGGACTCATATGTATATTTGATAGAGATTCCACATTTAAGGGAAAGAGGCATTATTTTATATAAGAAGCGATTATTCGAATACGATAAAGTTTCAAAAGAAATAAGAGATAATTTAGAAAAGATAGTTAATAGAGACAATGACAGCCTTTTTTATGGAGACCTTGATTATATATATAGTTACGATTTTCAGTTAAATATTACTTTAGGAGCTAAGAGGAAAAAAATTAAAGTTTTGGATGAAGAAATTAATTCAGATGTAAAACCCATATACGATCTGCTAACAACTCTAAAAAAAGAAATCAAAAAATCAAAAAAAGTAATAAATAATAATTCGTTTTTTTCAAAAATTTATTTTTCTGACATGAAAGGAATAAAAATAGATCAAGAAAAAGAATTTTTAAATGATGTTTGGATAAATTTATACTGTAATAATTGGCAAAAAATCAAAAGGTATAAATTAGAAAAAAACATAAAAACCAATGTAAGACTCCATGTTGTAGAGCCTTATTCTAAAAAACATAAATTCTATGTAGATAGGAATTCATTATTTGTAACTAATGAAAATGATGAATTAGATTATTTGTATTTATTTGATGATAAATTTAAAAAAAGATGGAATTTCATATTTGATAAATTTGAGTAGCCCTAGGCTGGCCCCCCAGCTGCCGCCCGAATGATTGATCCTTAGCGCTATGACTGCGTCGAGTGCCGTACAGAGTAAAAAATTAAAGTTACTGTAAGATGTCGCACTTCTGTGAAGCGAGTTTGGTTCAGCTCTGTATTTTCAATCCCTTATTAGGCTGCTAAAAAGCAATTTTTAAGGTCGGCGGAAAGTGCTATCTTTACCCCATGCAAATACCCAAAGGTAAAAAGATATACTTTGCTTCCGATAATCATTTGGGAGCCCCTACTCCAGAAGCTTCCAGACCAAGAGAATTAAAATTTGTTGCTTGGTTAGACCACATTAAAAAAGACGCAGCAGTTCTATTTTTGGTAGGCGATCTGTTCGATTTTTGGTTCGAATACAAAACCGTTGTGCCAAAAGGATTTACACGTACCTTAGGGAAGTTGGCAGAACTTTCCGATTCGGGAATCCCAATTCATTATTTCGTGGGAAATCATGACCTATGGATGAATGGTTATTTTGAAGAAGAATTGAACATACCCGTATACCATAAACCCAAAGAATTTGTCTTTAACAGCAAAACGTTTTTTGTTGGTCATGGCGACGGATTAGGTCCTGGAGATAAAGGCTATAAGCGTTTAAAAAAAGTATTTACTAGCCCGTTTTTTAAATGGCTCTTCCGCTGGGGACATCCCGATATTGGGATGCGTATTGCACAGTATTTCTCGGTGAAAAACAAGCTAATTTCAGGAGATGATGATGCTACGTTTTTAGGAGAAGATAATGAATGGTTAGTACAATACTGCAAGCGAAAATTAGAAGATAAGCATCGCGATTTTTTTGTATTTGGGCACCGTCATTTGCCATTAGATATTGACTTAGTACCTAATGCCAAGTACATTAATTTAGGCGATTGGATTACCTATTATACTTATGGAGTTTTTGATGGTGAAACCATGCGTTTAGAGAAATTTGAGTATCTTTAGTTGGGTTTAAAAGCCATAACAATGAAAAAGAGATACCTGTTTGTAGTGCTAATCATGGGGTTAGTGTCATGCAAACCTAAGCAATTGCACAGCAAAACTGAAGATGAAATGACGTATACCGCTTTTAGAGCACAGCAGCAATATTTCAATTCCAAAGATGGTAAACTGGCTTACATCGACAAAGGCAAAGGTGATGTTATTGTGTTGTTACATGGGGTGCCTACTTCGGGGTGGTTGTACCGACATATGATCGATGATTTGGCGCAAACGCACCGTGTTATTGTGCCAGACATGCTAGGTTTTGGTTCTAGCGACTCTCCCAATGGGTATGAAATCTATTCTGAGGTCAATCATGCCAAGCGCTTATTAGCATTAATGGACCACTTAAACATTGCCCATTGGACACATGTGATGCATGATGCAGGTGGACTTTGGACCTGGGAACTGGCTGCGATGGCCCCAGAACGCCTTACAAAAATGCTGTTGTTAAATACGATTATTTATGAAGAAGGGTTCGATCCGCCTATTCGTTTTGAAGAGGGGGTTTTAGCCAAAACGGCCATGTGGAGCTACCGCAGTAGTCTTACCAATAGTATGATGTTAAAAGGGCTGTTTAAAGCAGGACTGACTCAAAATACATTGAGCGATACCGCTATAGAAGGCTATAAAACCCCTTTAAAGGAAGGTAAAACAAAGGCGATGTATTATTTCTTTACCCAAACTTGTAATGCTTTGAAAGACTATGCGCCTGTCCTTACAAAATTGGAGGTGCCTGTAGCTGTGGTTTGGGGTAAAAATGATGACTTTTTAAAATGGGAACCTCAACGCGAACGTGTTATTAAGGATTTAAACATAGCGCCAGATCAAATCACTATACTAGAAGCCAAGCACTTTATACAAGAAGAACAGCCGCAAACTTTAGTTAAAGCCGTATTAAAATTTGTAAACGATTAGGACACTTCATTAGTGTTTTGCGCTACAGTTTCTGTTAAATCTAAATCTCGAAGCACAGGATTTTTAATTCCGATTATGACCGCTGTTAGTAGCGTCATGCTACCACCAAAAAGTACAGCAGCAACAGGTCCTACAAGTTTAGCTGCCAAACCACTTTCGAAAGCGCCTAGTTCGTTGGAAGAGCCTACAAACATCGAGTTTACAGAAGAGACACGGCCACGCATAGCATCTGGTGTTTTTAATTGTAGAATGGTTTGTCTAATAATCATGGAAATACCATCGGCTGCACCGCTAATAAAAAGCATAAGCACACTTAACCAAAACAGTGAAGAGGCGCCAAAACCAACAATACTCAAGCCAAATATAAAAACAGCAATTAGTAATTTCTTCCCCGTATTTTTATGTATAGGAATGTACGTTGTTATAAACATGGTGAGAATACTGCCTAAAGAGATAGAAGCGTTTAATATGCCAAAGCCTTGACTTCCTACCTGCAAGACGTCTTGAGCGAACACGGAAAGAATGGCTACAGTACCCCCAAATAGTACCGCGATCATGTCTAAAGTTAAGGCCCCTAAAATAGCTTTATTTTGAAAAACAAAATGCACCCCTGCTTTTAGGCTTTGGAGCATAGGTTCTCCTTTTTTGGTGTTTAAGATGGGCTTTTTAGAAATTAGAAATACGGTTAAAAAAGCAAGCAGTACCATAACAAACACGCAGCATAGTGTATTTGGTACGCCAAACCAACTGATAAAAAAACCACCACCAAGGGTGCCGAGAACAGCAGCTGCTTTCCAAGTACTTGTGCTCCATGTTGCGGCATTAGGGTATATGTTTTTAGGCACTAATAAGGCGACTAAAGAGAAAATAATAGGTCCAAAAAAAGACCGTAGAAATCCGCCGAAAAAAACAAGGGCATAAATAGCATACAATACGGTTGTTTTAGGCCAAGTACCAGTAACGGTATCTAGAGTTAAGACAAATAGACCTAAGCTTATTAGAGAAAATGCGGCGATACAAAGTGCAAAGAGGTTGCGTTTTTCTTTTTGATCTACAATATGCCCCGCAAACAAGGCCATAGTAAATGCAGGAATAATTTCCATTAAACCAATAATACCTAGCGATAGGGGGTCTTTAGTTAAACTATAGACCTGCCATTCTATAACAATAAACTGCATGGACCAGCCAAAGACTAAAAATAAGCGTACCACTAAAAAAATATTAAATTCTTTAATGCGTAAGGCGGCGTAAGGGTCTATTTTTGCCATAGATTAGGATTTAAGATCTTTTAATTTTAATTGCAGGCTTGTAGAGCCATTCCAAGTATTTTCATCGATTGCATAAACCGCTTTAAAGGTGTTTTTTGGCGCAATAAGGTCTAGTTTATCTCCCAAACCAAAACCAATGCCCACAAAACTATTGCTGTGAGGCTGTTTGGCGGTAAGGCGTAAATGGCTAAGGTCTGCTCCTACACATTTGCCATAGCCTGTATCTTTAAGATTCTCGGTCATAAATACAGGTGCTAAGTTACTAGGCCCATAGGGCGCAAATTGTTTTAAAATGCGGTAAAACTTAGGGGTAATAGCATTTAGGTCTATTTGTTGGTCTATAGCCACTTCTGGAACGAGTAAATTTCTATCTATGGTTTTAGAGACTTCAGCTTCGAAAGCGTCTTTAAAAGCGTTGTAGTTCTCGAGTTTAAGGGTTAAACCTGCGGCATATTTATGCCCTCCAAACTGTTCTATATGGGCTTTGCAAGCTTCTAGGGCATTATAAACATCAAACCCTTTTACCGATCGTGCCGAGGCCGCTAACATAGTGCCACTTTTAGTAAATACTAAGGTAGGTCTGTAATACGTCTCGATAAGGCGAGACGCAACAATCCCTATTACACCTTTATGCCAGTGGGGTTTGTAGACCACCGTGGTAAGACGTTCTTCTTCATTAGACGCTGTAATAAGCTCTAGCGCTTCGGCTGTAATTTGTTTGTCAGTATCCCGACGGTCTAAATTATAGGCTTCTATATTTGCGGCTTTTTGTTGTGCTAAGGCGTCATTCTGTTCTGCTAACAGGGCAACAGCAAAATTACCGTGTTCCATACGGCCAGCAGCATTAATGCGTGGCGCTATGGTAAATACCACATCTGTAATGGTAAGATTGGTTTTTTCAACCTGATTTAAAATAGCTTTAAAACCAGGGCGAGGTGCCGTATTAATTACCTGTAAGCCAAAATAGGCCAAAGCTCTGTTTTCTCCATCTATAGGAACTATATCGGCTCCAATAGCTGTGGCTACTAAATCGAGGTAAGGCATTAGGTCTTTTGGGGTGAGACCATCCTTTTGTGCTAAAGCCTGTATAAGTTTAAAGCCTACACCACAGCCACATAATTCTTTGTAAGGGTAGTCGCAGTCGGCGCGCTTTGGGTCTAAAACCGCTACAGCATCGGGGAGATTGGCACCAGGCCGGTGGTGATCACAAACAATAAAATCTATACCTAACGTCTGGGCATGAGCTATTTTATCGATGGCTTTAATCCCGCAATCTAAAGCAATAATTAAAGAAAACTCATTATCTGCGGCAAAGTCTACACCTTTAAAGGATACCCCATAGCCCTCGCTATAACGGTCTGGTATGTAGGTGTGAACCTGCTCGTGTTTTGTTTTTAAATAAGTGGATAACAGGGCAACAGCAGTGGTGCCATCCACATCATAATCGCCATAAACTAATATGTTCTCTTGGTTGGTAAATGCCTTTTCAATACGCGCGACAGCTTTGTCCATATCTTTCATAAGAAATGGATCGTGCAAATCGTTTAAACTTGGTCTAAAAAAAGTTTTAGCACTTTCAAAATCCGTAATACCGCGCTGTACTAATAATGCAGCAATGGTTTCATCAACGTGAAGCGCTTCTTGTAAATGCTTTACCTGTTCTAAATTAGGTTTTGGTTTGAATGTCCAACGCATTGTAAAGGAATTAAGATAAAAGCCAAATAAATAATAAGGGTGAAAACAACTACACCTGCGATTTACGCATTTTTATGAAAATGTGTTTGAATGTCTAAAGCACTAAATTGACGAAACATTTCCATAACTCCACAATATTTTTCTATGGATAAATCTACCGCACGTTGCAATTTTTTTTCATTTAAATTGGCACCATAAAAATGAAAATGCATGGCTACTTTATCGTAAAATTTAGGATGCTCGTCGGTAAGATTAGCTTCAATGTCAATTTTAAAATCGGCAACCTCTAATTTCATTTTTTTTATTAAAGACGCTACGTCCAATCCAGAACAGCCAGCCAATCCAGAAAGCATTAATGCTTTAGGACGATAACCTTCGCTTTTACCGCCATTTTCTTCGCCTGCATCTATAAATAAATTATGTCCAGATGGGTTGCTGCTTTCAAAACGCATATCGCCCAACCACTTTGTACTTACTTGTACTGCCATATTAATTATTTTTTGTTACTTACAAGTATCAAAAATACCATTAAAAAAATAAAATTTGAATGAATCTGTTCTTTATTTATAATGGTACCATGGCTTTCTAAGCCTTAAAACAAATGAAACGTTACAGCATTAAAAAATGAATGATTTAGAATGTCCTAATTGTAAAGAAACGGTCTCCCAAATTGAGATACATTGCGAAAATTGCAACTTCCCATTAGCTGGTACGGCTAAAGAAAAATCGATCTTTATAGGGCAACACATAGCCCGTAAATCTCAAATAGGAGATGCAAAGGAAGCCAAAGCCAAGGCACAGCGTATCCTTTATATTGTTGGAGGGTTACAGCTGTTTAATGCTATTTTAACCCAAATTAATGGCTATGCGTTTAGTGACACCTTGTTTTATGTGATTTTGGGGGTAATGCTTATTGTATTTGGATATTTTTCAGGTAAAAAACCGCTGCTGTTTTTAACTATGGGATTGGCGCTTATTGTAGGGTATTATACGTTTTTATATTTGATAAGTCCAGAGTTTCTTTTTAGGGGCATCCTTTGGAAAATTGTCATTATTGCGTTTTTAGTTTATGGCATTTGGAATGCTATGGAAGAAATAGAGTTGAAGAAAAAGCATAAATTTTTAAAGGACGAATAAACGAACTCATCTTGACGTTTTGTTTTTAACCGAAAATGAGTTGAAATTTAAC
>CAZLTR010000176.1:0-7746 GCA_964562415.1 uncultured Hyunsoonleella sp.
TGCAACGTTTTATTTCTGATAACACAACTTTAGATCAAGAGCAGTGTTTATTAGACCAAAACTTCATTAAAGATGAAAAGAAAACGGTTGCGGATTATGTGTCTTCTTTTGGAGATGTTGAAATCGCAGCGTTTAAACGTGTTACTTTAGGATAACATAAATGTCCTGATAAACGCGGGACATCTCAAAATACAAAAACACCACTTTCATATCTTTTGAAAGTGGTGTTTTTTTGTTTTCTATTAGCTTATAGAACGTTTATTTTACGAGTAACTTCTTATTAAAGACCTTCCCTGTATCGCTAACGACCTGAATGAAATATAGGCCAGACACAAAACCATCTGCTGTTGTTAAATGCAAGGTTTTGCTTGTGGTTGATGTGCTATAAACTAATTTGCCTAACATATCTACAATATGCACACGCGCTTCATTAATTCCTTCTAAATTAATATTAATTTCAGATGCTGTTGGATTAGGATACACATATATTTGAGATGAAGTCACGTCCTCAAGCTTCTTATCGTTTAAGCTTTTTGAAGCTGCTCCTGTTGGCTCTAACACCCATTTACTTCGATTTCCAATTTTGGTATTTAGATTTATCACCTTATTACCATCGGTCGTCTCGTTATATATATATCGACCAGTATCTCTTAATTCAAAACGGAAACTGCCTCTAGGCGATGATACATTATTAATACGCCATACCTTATCTATATCTGCTCTTGGAGCGGTTCTTCGAGTCCCTATAATAGAATTACCTACAGCCCTTAAAATACCGCTAACATCGCCTGTAGTTCTGCTATCTATATTATAATAGTCACCAGATTTAACAAATCGCCATTCTTTATCAGCACCAGTAGTTACACTAGCCGCAACAATATTACCTCCTCCAACAGCTCTTAAATAACGTCCTGTCTCTAAGTTTTTAATTTTATACCAGGTATTTTCTTCTACATTGGTAATATTTGGTGTGTTGCTTATATTTAAATCAATAACCTGAAGCCTTAACGGTTGTTTGCTTGTTACTCTAGACAATGCAGAATCAATTTCTAATCCTAAAATATACACTTTACCCTCTATAAGTCTTGCTGTTATATTTCTATAGCTAGGGTCGTTTCTACCCGTATCTTCATAAATGGTTCTAAAACTATTAGTTCCAGACGCTGCTTCTTGAATTATAACTCTTCTGGAATTATTAAGACCTATTAAATAAATCTTGTCGCCTTCACTATATATGCGCTCTGCTGGATTTGGCAATATATCATGCGTAAAATTACCACCCTTCCCATAGGAATGTACATAAATTGTATTATTATTCTCTAAATCTCCAACTCTACCTATCATATGCACTGTATCATCGCCTGTAATCGTAAAATCAAAAGGACCTGTCATCGAAATTTGGTTTGCCGCTGTAGATCCTCCGTTTGGCAATTTTCGCTCTGGATTCACAATTCTTAAAACCGTGGGATCTGCTATTGGCGCAGTAAACGTATCTCCCTTTGCAGACTGCCAACTTGTGGCATTAGTATTTGTAGCAGTTGCGAAATAAAAACCATCTTGAGCACGATATTTATCTGTTTTTATACTTGTTCTACGCTGAAAACCTATTGCTATTTTATTATTTAAAAACTTTATTTCTCCATAAAGTCCCCAATTGTAATTAATACCAGGTTGCCTTCTCGCGCCTAACACATTAAAAGCCGTAAAATTACCCCAACTCTTATTTGTCGCATTGTATTTAAAGAACCTTAGGCTGCCATCTCGGTCGCCTCCTACCCGCATTTGAAAAAACAAATCGTCATTTTCGTTCAAGAAAAATCTTGGATAAGTTAACTTTTCATATTGTGCTGCATTATTCGTTCCATTTAAACTATTATGCGTAAAGTTACCCTTAAACTCATTATTTTTAGCTCTTACCAATACGTTTTCCTGTGTCCATTGGTTATCCGATATTGCAGTAACATCTCCTATACTATAAGAATACCTAAAATACCTATTCGCTATTCCTCTTCCGTTAGCATCTCCAATTCTATTGGTATAAAACCCTGGGTTTGAAGAGGTGTCTTCTGTGTAAGCATGCATATCGTACAACAAATGCATTGTTTTATCTTTTGGACTAATTCCTACAGCGATGGTGTTATGAGATTCTCCAACATTTTTATTCCCTCTAAACCCTGTATGTTGCCAGTTTAGTTGAAAGGTTCTTGTCTGATTGGTATTAGGATTGTAACGAGACACTTGAATATGCCTATCGTTTCTATCGCCTTTATACCATACAAAAAAGATAAAGCCATCAATAGCGGTAATACAATCGCCATCTGCTACAAGTTGGGTTCCAAATCTATAGCGGTATGGTGCATCGTCAGCATCTTCAAAATTAGCTGTTTCGGAATTAGAATCTATACGACTTCCATTTAAAAACAGGGCATCTCTTGTGATAACTTCATTGATTTCTAACTCTGGCGATTGTGCAAAAAAGCTATGCGTAGTTAACAAAGTGATTAAAATTAGTACGTACGTGCGGGATGTAACCCAGTAGTGTGTCTTGGTTTTCATTTCATTTTTAATTTAGGTGATTTATAAATAAAACAGCTGGTGAATGCTGCCAAAATAGACCTGTAAAATAGGACCTACTTTATATGTTTTTCTTATGAATAGTTTTGAAGATGTGCTAATAGATTCTATCACGCATTAACTCCTACCTGTTAATTTTGCGTTCAATTGCATAGTTATAAAAACTGTAACTTTTTTAGACACAACATAATGCGATAGGTACTCTAATGAATTATACAGCAAATGTCTTTTCTGCCGTTACCACTAGACGTAACAGTATGGAATCCAGCTTCTTTATACAAATACTATAAACGCACAAGTCTTTTATTTGTAGGATGGCTAAACGCAATTTTGTAACAACCTATGTGATTCGCCACAAATTTTCATTTATTTTCTCTAAACAATACCAAGGTTTTTCTATTCATTATACCTCATAATGCTCACAGAACTATAAACTGTTAAATGCAATAAATGACAACTTCTCTACTATTTGGAAGCTAGAAGTGTAATGCTTCCATTGGTAATCTCGACTTATTTAATAATTTAGTTTGGATAATAAAAGATAAGGTACCTAGCAGAGCTGCTACGATTGTAAAATAACTTAATTTCATAATGCTTTATTTAGTGTTAGTTACTTAACTAAAATCTTAGCTAAGTGTGCCAAATATATAATATTTAACATATCGCATTATCCTGTCCTATCCTGATTTTCAAATAATTTGACCTATTTTAATGAAAAATCTATACTAACTTAGTAATTTTAAACTACCAGTATATAGGCATAAGTCTCTTGTTTTTCCCATTACATGAGACCAAAAAAAACAAACGGAGTTCGTATTAAAAAAATTGATATTCGATTAACACATAATTCGACGCTTAAAACTATCCATTGCCGAAATAATAACCAAAAACCAATATAAACATAGCATTGGTTTTTCACATCCTTTTTTAAAAACAAAATAAAATTCGACGGGAATTCAATACCGAGAGAAACATAGGAATTGAAAAATTTATGTAATTTTGTTTTGCTTAAATAAAAACAACAGATAGCTTTCTATACGCTACCACTATCAAAATAAAACACAAAAACTACCGTAATGAAATATAAAAGAATACTTCTTAAACTCTCTGGTGAAGCTTTAATGGGAACCCGCCAATATGGTATAGACCCAGAACGTCTCGCAGAATATGCGAAAGATATTAAAGCTATAACTGATGCAGGTGTACAAGTAGCTATTGTTATTGGAGGCGGTAACATATTTAGGGGAGTCTCAGGAGCTAGTAATGGTATGGATCGCGTACAAGGCGACCATATGGGCATGTTAGCAACCGTAATAAATGGCTTGGCATTGCAAAGTGCTTTAGAAGACGCAGACATCCCTACACGCCTACAAACTGCTATAAAAATTAATGAAGTAGCAGAACCATTTATACGCAGAAAAGCAATGCGCCATTTAGAAAAAGGGCGTGTCGTTATTTTTGGTGGAGGTACTGGAAACCCTTATTTTACAACAGATTCTGCTGCGGTATTACGCGCCATAGAAATTGAAGCAGACGTCATATTAAAAGGCACGCGTGTAGATGGAATTTACAATGCAGACCCAGAAAAAGACAGTTCTGCAGTGAAATTTAATTCTATTTCATTTGATGATGTTTTGAAAAAAGGGCTTAAAGTTATGGACACGACTGCCTTTACATTAAGTCAAGAAAATAAATTACCTATTATTGTATTCGATATGAACACTCCTGGCAATTTATATAAAGTCATTTCGGGAGAAAATATAGGTACTGAGGTTAATATCTAAAAATCAATTTGATTTTAAGGGTTTTAATTGACAATTATTAAATTTTAAAAGAATGAACGAAGATTTACAATTTATACTAGATACAGCTAAAGAAGCAATGAGTAATGCCTTAAAGCATTTAGAAAAACAACTCGCAAATATAAGAGCTGGTAAAGCCAGCCCTGCAATGCTTGGTAGTGTTATGGTAGATTACTATGGTTCTCAAACGCCACTAAGCCAAGTTGCAAATGTAAATACGCCTGATGGTAGAACGATTACGGTACAGCCTTGGGAAAAAAATATGCTTCAAGAAATAGAACGTGGTATCATGATTGCCAATTTGGGTTTTAACCCGATGAATAATGGCGATACCATTATTATAAACGTACCACCTTTAACCGAAGAACGTAGAAGGGATTTAGCAAAACAAGCAAAATCTGAAGCTGAAGATGCCAAAGTAGGTATTAGAAATGCGCGTAAAGATGCTAATAATGACATCAAGAAATTGGATGATGTTTCTGAAGATCTCAAAAAAAATGCTGAGATTGACATACAAGAAATGACCAATACTTACGTTAAGAACGTAGATGGTATCTTTGACAAGAAAGAAAAAGAAATCATGACAGTATAATTATAAGCGACACTTTAGTCGCTTTTTCTTTAACCTCTAGCTTACATTTTAGCAATGATAAAATATTGTGCTCTTTTAGTGTACCTTTTAATTGGAACGGCACAAGCTCAAAATGCAGTAAGCCAACACTTCGAAATAGAAACAGACTCCATTAAAAAAAGTCTTTTTCTCAAACAGATAGGGAATGGCTACTTCCCCACCAAGTATTTCGATTTTGACTTGAGGTATCTCGTGAAATTCAACCAATTTGAGGGCCTAAGAACAGGTTTAGGGGGGCTGACTAACGACAATTTTTCTAAGAATTATAGACTTACAGGCTATACCGTTTATGGGTTTGCAGACCACGCTTTTAAATACAGTGTAGGCGGTAGCACCAGACTTGCCAAAGCTACAGACACCTGGCTTGGCATCTCTTATACCGACGACCTACAAGAAACAGGAAGCTCTAAATTTTTAACAGACACACGTTTCTTTCAATTTTTCGAACCGCGGCTACTCAATATAGATTTGTTTCACAGACATATCACACAAGCCGTTTTTTTAAAACACAGACTTCACCCTAAACTCAACTCTAAAATACAACTTGCTGTAAGTAACGTAGAACCTACCTATAGCTATCAGTTTAATTTAGACGGCGAAAGTTTTAGTAAATTTCAGTTCACCACAGCTATTGCCGCTCTACATTGGAGTCCATTTAACAAATTTAAAACAGAAAAAAACCTTCCAAAAGAAGTAAAAATGGGCTATCCACAATTTGCTTTTCAATTTACCAGAAGTTTAAAAAATGTCTTTAAAGGCGATTTTAACTTTTCAAAAGTAGACTTTAAAGCCATAGAACGTATCGCCCATAAAAATAAAACCATTTCAGAGATCACTGTAGTTGCAGGTATAGCTAGAGGAGACACGCCTTTAACACACCTCTACCATGCGTACCCTAATAATATTAATAAAGAACGGTTGTTACAACGGTTTTCGGTAGCAGGTATAACCAGTTTTGAAACGATGTTTTTTAACGAGTTTTTTTCTGATAAGTTTACAACATTCCAATTTAAACACTTCTTGAAACCTTTTCGCTTTAGCCCTAGATTTAGGCCACAATTAGTACTTATATCGCGCTATGCAATTGGAGACATCAACAATCCAGAACGCCATCAAAATATAGCCTTTAATTCTCTTAAAAAAGGCTACACAGAATCTGGATTAGAATTAAACAAATTACTCTTTGGCTTTGGACTTAGTTTCACCTATCGTTATGGGGCTTACCACCTTCCTGTTCTTGAGGATAATCTGGCATTAAAATTCACTTTTAATGTAACATTATAAGCGTATTTAAGCCGCTTAATGCATTGTTTTTTCTACCTTTGCGCATCTTTACAAATACCAATGTTTAAACTTTTTTCAAAAGACTTCTGGGATGTTACCGCAAGAATAATTTTGCGTAACAAAATTGCGATTCTAATAGGAGTTGTTGCCGTAACCCTTTTTTTTAGTACCAAATGGGAAAATATGCGCTTCACCAACACCGAAGCCAATTTACTACCAGACGATCATGAAGTTAATTTAACTTACAATGCGTTCTTAAAAATTTTTGGAGAGGAAGGAAACTTAATTATTATTGGCGTTAAAGACAGTACGCTTTTTAATGTAAAAACTTTAAACGCATGGAATAAATTATCGGAAAGCTTTAAAGATTTCGATGCGGTAAGTACCGTAGTCTCTATAAAAGATTTACAAAAACTCATCAAAAACGACGACAAGAAAAAATTTGATCTCGAACCCTTTATCAAAGATTCTATCTCCAGTTTAGATGAAATTAAAACGCTTAAAAAAGCACTTTTCGAGCAATACCCTTTTTATGATAACTTTCTTTTTAACAGCAAAACGCAAACCGTACGCTCTGCTGTCTATCTTAGAAAAGACATTATCAACACCTCTAAACGAAAAGACTTTATTCTAAAAACCCTTGTTCCTAAAATAGAAGCCTTTAAAAGTGAAACGGGCTTAGATGTACGTGTTTCTGGTATGCCCTACATACGCACGCTTAACTCTAAACATATTGTAGACGAAATTTACCTATTCATTATAGGGGCTTTACTAGTAACCTCTATTATTTTCTTTTTCTTTTTTAGATCATTTAGAGCCACATTTATTTCGCTTATTGTAGTGTGTATAGGTGTAATGTGGACCTTGGGTATTATTGGTTTACTCAATTACGAAATTACAGTACTAACGGCATTAATTCCTCCTTTAATTATAGTTATTGGCTTTCCTAACTGTATTTTCCTAATTAATAAATACCAGCATGAAGTCAAACTGCATGGTAACAAAGTAAAGTCGCTACAACGTGTCATTACAAAAGTTGGAAATGCAACATTAATGACCAATATAACAACAGCTTCTGGTTTTGCTACATTTATTTTAACCGAGAGTAAATTGCTCAAAGAATTCGGAATTGTAGCTTCCTTAAGTATCATTGCTATTTTTATATTGTGCTTACTTATCATCCCTATTATATATACGTTTTTACCATTCCCTAAAGAACGGCATTTAGAACACCTTAATAAACGTTGGATTGGTGGTTTTGTAAATTGGATGGAGCGCATGGTACGCAAAAAACGAATTGCAATTTATGGCATTTCTGTACTCCTCCTCATCATAAGTATGATTGGTATATATCAAATAAAGATTTCTGGCAGTTTGATAGAAGATATGCCTAAACAAACACAATTTTTTAAAGATATTCGCTTTTTTGAACAAGAATTCAACGGTATTATGCCT
>CAZLTR010000177.1:0-7660 GCA_964562415.1 uncultured Hyunsoonleella sp.
GTTAAAGCTCCAACGTTCCATTTGATTGTAGAAATCATCAAGATAGGGGTTGTCTACCACATCTTCCAGTTGGGCTTCCCATTTGTAATGTTTTGCAAGTAGTTTTGTGAGCGTTGTTTTACCAGCTCCAATATTTCCAGCAACGGCAATATGCATAGTAGTTTATTTAATGTTAATTTGGAGTTCTTGCAGGGATTTATTGTTGTAAATATACAAGGGTTCGTTGGTTACAAAAAACTGAGTTATTAAAATATCTCCTAAGTTAATAGGAGAGAACGTGTTATCTTTTGGTTTTATTAGGGCTAAGGTATTTCCTTTTTTTAAGTATAAGGTTTCATTATCCTCTTCAATGGTTTCAAATCCAGTATTTTCTAAGGTCCTAACCAAGCTCCCAAAATAATTATAAACCAGAAGTTTTTTAGGTGTTAGTACATAACAGTAGTTATAATTACTAGTTATGTCTAAAATGGAACTATCAATAGGGCGCAAGGTTCTAGCTATGGTTTTTTGTTTTTTATAATCAAAGACTTCTAATATTTGATCATCTTGATTAAATAACCATACGGTATTATCGAAGCCAGTAGTAACGTGAGAGACATTTTTGTAATTAGCAATGCTATTAAAATCTATTTTGAAAATTTCGGCTAAACGGTTATCTAAGATAATAAGCGTGTTTAGTTCTTGATAAAATAGGTTAATTTTTAAAGGATTAAAACTGTTAGCCGATGTGAGGGCTCCTAATTGTAAGTTGTTGTAGCTAATGGTCTTTTCAAGATTTTTTTTATAGATTGTATTTGTTTTGGTAAAAAAAACAGTGCCAAAGTTATCGATACCAATAATGGCATCAGCAACTATAGGGCTTTCCTTTATTCGTGTTGTAGAAATGGCGTTTTGCGCTTTAATTGAAAAGCTAACCCACAAAAAAAAATAGAATAGTGTCTTCATATCAATAGTGAAAAATACAAAAATCGAACCATTTTAAGAGCATCATACGCTTTTAATACAAAAAAGAGGTTTAATCGGTATCGTTCATTTTTTAACATTATTTTATGAAAAGGGGGTTAAACGAAAAGTGTTTTATCGTGTCTAAGTTTTTAAATGCATTTTTAAAATAGAACTATGAATTTACGATTAAAGTATGTGCTGGTAATTTGTTGCATTGGGTTGCATTTTGCAGTGGTAGCTCAAGATTTTCAAGGCAAGGCGTATTATCAATCGAGAACATCGGTAGATATGAATAAATTTGGACGTCCTGATATGACAGAAGTGCAAAAGCAACGTATGGCGGAACGCCTAAAACAAATGTTTCAAAAAACATTTGTTTTAACTTTTAACCGTTTAGAATCTATTTATAAAGAAGAGGAGAAGTTAGTCACACAGGGTGAAAATCAAAGAGGGCGTTTTAGAGCCATGATGTCTGGAGCTATAGATGGTGTAACGTATAAAAATGTAAAGACTAAAGCTTTGCTAAATACACATGAGTTATTTGGAAAAGTGTTCTTAGTCGAAGATGAACTGCCTATGTTGGAATGGAAAATTACTGGAGATACAAAGCAAATTGGAGGGTATACCTGTTTAAAAGCTACAGCAATTCAAACCTGGGAAGATTTCGATTTTGCTGCTCTTAGAGGTTCTTCAACACCAGATAAAGGTAGTGAGACTGTTACAGAAGAAACACCTAAGCCTATTGTTGTTGAAGCTTGGTATACGCTACAGATTCCCGTAAACCAAGGGCCTGCTAGCTTTTGGGGGCTGCCAGGATTAATTTTACAAATCAATACAGATCGTACAACAATTTTATGTTCTAAAATTGTTTTAAATCCTAAAGATAAATTAACAATCAAGGCGCCTTCTAAAGGAAAGATCGTAACACCAGAAGCTTATCGAACTATCGCTATTAAAAAGTTTCAGGAAATGCGTAGCAATTTTAGAAGACGAGACGGAAACCAAGGCGGAAGACGTTAGTAAAAAAAATATAGGGTTATGACTATGACACGTAAACTAACGTTGCTTTTTGGCTTAATAGTAACCTTAGGGTTCTCACAAGTAAAGCTAAGAGGGATTGTAACAGATAGTATAGGCAAGCCGTTAGAATTAGCAAATGTCATAGCGATAAATAAGCAAACCTCCATCATGGAATCTTATGGAATCACCAATGACAAAGGTGCGTATGTATTAACTTTAAGTAAAAACACTAGCTATACGTTACAGGTAAGCTATATTGGAATGAAAACTTATGAAGATGCTATAAGTACAGAGGCTACGGCTATAACTAAAAATATAACAATGGCTCTAGACAATGCGTTAGAAGCAGTCGAGTTAACTTATGATTTACCAGTCACGGTTAAAGGCGATACTTTAATTTATAACGCAGATGCTTTTAAAAATGGTACAGAACGAAAATTAGAAGACATTTTAGAAAAATTGCCTGGTGTAGAAGTTAATGATGAAGGGCAAATAGAAGTAGAAGGACAACGCGTTACCAAACTTATGGTGGATGGAAAAGATTTTTTTGATGGAGATACAAAGTTAGCAACAAAAAATATTCCGTCTAATGCGGTAGATAAAGTGCAAGTGCTTAAAAACTTTTCGGAAGTAGACCAATTAAAAGGCGTCACGAATAACCAAGATAACTATGCTATAAATATCAAACTAAAAGATGGTAAGAAAAACTTTTGGTTTGGTAATATTACAGCAGGTGGTGGGACATCTTCAGAAGATGAACTGTATATCGCACAACCTAAACTGTTTTACTACAGCCCTAAGTATAGTGTGAATTTTATTGGCGATTTAAATAATACTGGAGAACCAGCGCTTTCTAGAAGTGATTTAAGAGGTTTTGGAGGCGGTTTTCGTGCGCCAGGAAGAGATAGTGGTACAAATTTAAATCTAGGAACTAATGGTTTGGGGTTTTTAGCGATACAAAATAATCGTGCACAAAATATAGAAAACCAATTAGCAGCTAGTAACTTTAGTTATGCACCTTATAAAGCTTTAGATGTAAGTGGTTTTGGGATTTTTAATAGCAGCCATGTCGATATTCGTCAAAAACAATTCATACAATTTACAAACCCCAATGTTGAAATTCCAGATGAAGAGACAGATCAATTAACCCGTCAACGTTCAGATATAGGTTTGTTTAAGCTTAGTGCAGTTTATAAACCAAATGCAAATCATCAATTGGATTATGATGTTTTAGGGCGCTTCACCAAAGAGACTCAAGACAGACAATTTGTATCCTCGGTTCTGGGAGCGACACGTCAATTTGAAGCGAATACGCCATTTAGTATAAGTCAAAATGTAAACTACTATTATACGTTAAGTGCAGCTCATATTTTTGCTTTTGAAGCACAGCATTTGTTAAAAAACGAAGATCCGTTTTACAATGCGATTTTAGAGGATCAAGAGAATTATAGAAATGTGGCCGACAATTTAGGTTTAGACGGCAGTCAGATAGGTTACAATGTGAACCAGGATAGGCGTGTTAAGACACATCAATTAGATGCTAAATTGGATTATTGGTATGTTTTAAATGCAAAAAGTAATATTAATTTTACCTTGGGTACTATTGTAAGTCGTCAAGATTTTAATTCCAATTTATTTCAATTATTAGACGATGAAACACGATTAAATCCAGAACCAATTATAAATAATGGTATTGCTACTAATACTGCGGAATACAATTTTGGGGATTATTATATAGGTGCCAAATACACCTTAAAGTTAGGCAAGTTTACATTTACGCCAGGAGTGTCGGGGCATATTTATAAGTATGGTAATGTACAATTTTCGCAAGAGGTTCAAGACGATTTCTCTTTACTATTGCCGAGCTTTGAAACTCGTATTCAGTTAAAAAAGAGTGAAAGTTTAACACTGCGTTACAGGATGCAAAATCAATTTACAGATGTCACTAATTTAGCTAGAGGCATTGTGTTGAATAATTTTAATAGTATTGCTATAGGAAATCCAGAGTTACAAAATGCGATAACTAATACAGTTAGTTTGTTTTACCGTAGTTTTAATTTATTCAACTACACGAATGTATTTGCTAGGGTGAGTTATAGTAATACGCTAGATCAAATACGGGCGTTGTCCAATTTTGAGAATGTCGTTCGAACAAATACGTTTTTTAATTCAGGGTTTACAGATGAAAACATTACAGCTAATGGGCGTATACAACGCACCTTTGGGAAACTAAGGTTGGGTTTAAATACGAGGTTTGATTATACTAAATTCAATCAGTTTATTCAGGGAGAACGGGCTTTAAATGAAAGTTACAGTCAAACGTATACACCAGAGTTGCGTTCTAATTTTAAAGAAGCCCCCAATTTTAAAATGTCATATCGGTACAGGGTAAATACAAATTTACAAGGAGGAAGGCGTACTGTATTTACAACGAATGCGCCTTCGGCGTCGTTCGATGCCTATATTTGGAAGTCGTTTTCGTTTTTAACCAGTTATACCTACAATAGGCAAAGTAATCCTAATAGTTCCCCTCAAGAATTCGAAATTTGGGATGCTTCGCTATCTTATCGCAAATCTAAAAATGCGAAATGGGAATACACAATAAAGGCTACAAACTTACTCAATACAAAATCTCAGATACAAAACGGCAATACAAATGTTTCTGTTTTTACGTCAGAGTATTTTATACAACCGCGTTTTGTAACGTTTAGATTGCGTTACGAGCTTTAAATAGGCTCTTCTGCGTTTTTGCTTTTAAAATAAAGGAGTTTATCGCGTTTGGTTATTGTTTTTTGATTTGTATGATGTCGCCGCTAAATTCTTGATATATTTCATGAAGATCGTATGTAATTTGCGTAAAAAGATTAGAATAAATAAAAGGTTTACATTCGTAGATAGAAGATTTGCCTTTTAGTTCTGCAATACCCTTAATAAGCCCACAGTTTAAATCTTTAAAACTCTCTTTGGCCATGCTAAATAAGTGTTTAATTTCGTTTAAGCTAGGACGATAAGCTATATTATAAGTGAACTTATTTCGTATGTCATTAATTTGTAGTAAAACATTAGCTTGAAATTCGGTAATTAATTCAAGGCCTTCGGCCAATTTTATAAGTCTGCAATGTGTGATTTTATCTTTGCATTCAGATAATTTAAAAGAATCAATTTCTACCAATTTTACAAGCATAAACTCGATCATGAGATGGCCTGTAATAAAAGAAGATATAACGCCGTCTGGATCTACAGCATTTAAGTACAATTGGTCAAAAGGTATTGTTTCTTTTTCCATAGAAGAATAAATGTAATTATGTTGCATCATAAGTTTATAGTTTATGAGCCATATTCACACAAATTTATAGAATATATCTTACAAAATCAATATCTTGTTAAAATTGAGGCAATTAAAATGGTAAGCCAGTATTTAAAATTAGTTAAATACAGGTTTTTTTTAGAGTATAAATGTGCGGTTTGGCTATGTGTGTGTTGGTTTTACGATTTTACTTATAGTCTTATATGATAATGCCAAGTAGGTAGTATTTCAAAATAGTTAGTTATAAAATGCACTACACCATCATAAAGACAAGATTAATTATTTGTTATTAGCTATGTTACAAAGGAATAACTTATTGTAAAAGAAATGGCATCTATGAGTTGTTTTTTTTGGCTTTTACTAAAATTAAGCAATAATGTCATGAGGTTTTTCCGTAATCCATAGAAAATTTGAGGGACTAAGAGGCTAAAACCTAATTAGATGAATGAACTGAATTTTTTTAATGTTGGCGCTATTAATTAGAAAGGGCTTAGGGCTCTAAAAAAAGACCAGTAACACAGATACTGTGCTACTGGCCTAAATTCAATTTAGTTGTTTGTTAGTTGTTTTTACAAAAAAAAGGATTTCTAAAGACTCTCAAAAGGGTAAAAAGCCAAAAAACAGTGATTTTTATGGCTTTTGATTTTATAAGCTGAGGTTTTACCATATAGTTTTTGAGTTATTCGCATAAAGGAGGTGAAAATTCTCATTTTGATTAAAAAGCTGTAATTTTGAAGGTAAAAACAATTGATATCGCAAAAAAATATGGAACAGAAACACCCTTTACCTCCGTTTAATGAAGAAACAGCAAAGCAGAAAGTACAAATGGCAGAAGATGCCTGGAATAGTAAAAATCCAGAAAAAGTAGCTTTGGCATATACATTAGATACTGAGTGGCGCAACAGAAACCAATTTATTAATGGTAGGGCAGAAGTCGAGGCATTTTTAAAAGATAAGTGGAATACAGAATTAGATTATAAGCTTAAAAAGGAATTATGGGCATTTACAGAAACTAGAATTGCAGTGCGTTTCGAGTATGAATACAGAAATGCAGAGGGGCAATGGTTTCGTGCTTATGGCAATGAAAATTGGGAGTTCGATGCCAATGGTTTGATGCAGAAACGGTATGCGAGTATCAATGATTTAAAGATAAATGAAACCGATAGAAGGCTGTAATGAAAAAGGCGACTCTTTTAAAGAGGTCGCCTTTTTGTGTTTTTTTATTTAAATTGCGATTAGAACTTATCTGTGTCGCTACAAAATTAAAGACTGTCCAATTGTAATTATTAAATCGTAAATTCAGCCTTTACTTTATCTACATAGTCTAATTTTTCCCAAGTAAATAATTCGACATCTAATGTTTTACTTTCACCATTAGGTTGATGGAATATTTTGCGAACCACTTCATTGGTGCGTCCCATATGGCCATAAGCAGCTGTTTCACTATATATAGGAGCACGTAATTTTAAACGTTCTTCTATAGCAAATGGTCTCATATCAAATACTTTAGATACTTTGTCTGCGATTTCTCCATCTGTAAGATTTACATTAGCAGTGCCGTAAGTGTCTATAAAAATACCCATAGGTTCCACAACGCCAATAGCATAGCTTACTTGTACTAAAACTTCAGAAGCGACACCAGCAGCAACTAAGTTTTTAGCAATGTGTCGCGTTGCATAAGCTGCACTTCGGTCTACCTTACTAGGGTCTTTTCCAGAGAATGCGCCACCACCATGAGCGCCTTTACCACCATAGGTGTCTACAATTATTTTACGGCCAGTTAGGCCTGTGTCTCCATGTGGTCCACCAATTACAAATTTTCCAGTAGGGTTAATATGATAGGTAATATCGCTATTAAATAATACTCTTAGAGGCTCTGGTAATTTTGCAATGACACGTGGGATCAAAATTTCTATGATATCTTTTCTAATCTTAGCAAGCATGGTGTCGTCGTCTGCAAATTCATCGTGCTGTGTAGACACAACTATAGCTTCTATACGTTGCGGGACATTATCATCGCTGTATTCTATAGTGTCTTGGCTTTTAGAATCAGGTCTTAAATAAGTGATCTCTTTGTTTTCTCTGCGTAATGCAGCCAACTCTATTAAAATTAAATGCGAAAGGTCTAAGGCTAAAGGCATATAGTTTTCGGTTTCATTAGTTGCATAACCAAACATCATACCTTGATCTCCAGCGCCTTGTTCTTCCTTGCTGCCACGGTCTACCCCTTGGTTAATGTCTTCAGATTGTTCATGAATAGCCGAGAACACCCCACAAGAATTACCGTCGAACATGTATTCGCCTTTAGTGTATCCTATTTTATTAATAGTATCTCTTGCGATTTTTTGCACATCTAGATAGGTGTTAGATTTTACTTCTCCAGCAAGT
>CAZLTR010000178.1:0-7599 GCA_964562415.1 uncultured Hyunsoonleella sp.
TGGTGATATTTCTCCTTCACTGGTAGCAGGTGGTATTAAAGTAGCACTTTTAACGACTGTATTTGGTCTTGTAGTAGCAATTATACTTCAAATATTTTACAATTATATTATTGCAAAAATTGATAGCATTGTTAATGATATGGAAGATTCTTCTATCACATTAATGGATATGCTAATTAAGCACAAGAAGTAATAATTAAAATTGTAAAATAACATGAGAAAAGTATTAACAATAATATTAGCCATAGTAGGTGTATTATCAATAGCATTTTTAGCTATGATATTGGCAGCAGGCGATGAGGCTATAAAGCAGGGAGAGTCTGGTGGAACAGTAGATTCTTTTATGTACATCGCTTATTTAATCTTATTCTTACCATTAGCATTTGTTGTCATATTTAGTTTGAAAAATATAGCAACTAACCCCGATACTTTAAAGGCTACTGTAAGAAGTGTAGGTATATTTGCCTTACTAGCATTAATATGCTACTTTGGCTTAGCTACAGGAGAAGCGACAACCTTGAAGGATGGTGGAGAGTTTTCAGAATCAGGATCTAAACTATTAGGCGCAGGGCTTTATTTATTCTACGCTTTAATATTAATCGCTGGAGGCTCTATGTTGTTCTATGGCATAAAAAAAATGATTAAATAATTATGGCGAAACGAGCAGCACCAGAAGTTAATGCAGGCTCTATGGCCGACATTGCCTTCTTATTACTCATCTTCTTCTTGGTAACAACTACCATTGAAAAAGACTCGGGTATTAACCGTAAATTACCACCAATAGAAGAAAATACAGAGCCGCCTATCATTAAGCAGCGTAATATTTTTACTGTTTTGGTAAATAAGAACAATGATTTGTTGGTAGAAGATGAACCAATGGAACCCAAAGACCTAAGACAAGCGGCAATAGATTTCCTAGACAATAATGGAGATGGCTCTTGTAAGTTTTGTCAGGGTGATAAGGATTCAGAATCATCGGATAATCCAGACAAAGCGATTATTTCATTAAAGAATGACCGCGAAACATCTTATGCAACTTATATTGCCGTTCAAAATGAACTTGTGGCAGCATATAATGTACTTAGAAATAGACGCGCTCTAGAATTGGGAGCTTCAAAAGGGTTTCCTAATATGGATTTTTCGCAAATGCAAGAATTACATAAAGATGTAAGATGGAATGGGAATAAAGATAAATTGAAGGATCTTATTGATCAAATCAAAAAAGAAATTCCACAGAAGCTATCTGAGGTAGTAGAATAAGTAAATTAGAATACAACTAAAACGTAAATTAAATGTCTAAGTTTAAAAAGAAAAAAGATGGAGGATTAGCTCCAATAAACACTGCGTCTTTACCAGATATCGTTTTCATGTTATTATTCTTCTTTATGGTAGCTACTGTAATGCGAGAGAATACGCTTAAAATTAAGAATGTATTACCACAAGCAGATCAGATAGAGAAGCTAGATAAAAAGAACCCAGTAAGTTATATTTACATTGGTAAACCAAGTGAAAATTATAAGAAGTTTGGTAACCAACCTAAAATTCAGTTAAACGATAACTTTGCCGATATTAGTGATGTGGCTGGTTTTGTTGCGGCTGAAAGGGCTGCATTAAGAGAGGAATTAGTCCCTTTTTTAACGATAGCTTTAAAAATTGATAAAAAAGTAAATATGGGTATTGTTGGTGATGTAAAGCAAGAATTACGTGAAGTAAATGCTTTAAAAATTAACTATACCACAGCTTCTGGAGATGCTTTAAGTAATATCGAATAGCAAACAGAAAACAATCTTAACTAGTTATATTAAAAAGTCGAGAAATTCCATTCTCGACTTTTTTATGTATTAATGTTAGCATAGTCCTTAGTTTAAAGCGAACACCCTTAATTGCCTAGGTGTTTTGCAAGGATTTAGATACTATTGTTTTAAAGTAAAATAAAACTCCTAATAACTTCATTGTTTAAAGGGTTTTAATTTCTTAAATTCAACAATGAATTAAATGAATATAGAGATGCTACTACACAAGGGTACAAGTTTAACGTTTTTCACACCTCAAGTTTTAAGTAATTCTGGAGCTGCCTTTTTCGATATGGGTATATCGGCAGGGTTTCCTTCACCAGCAGATGACTTTAAAGAGCAGCGCTTATCTTTAGATAAGGAGTTAATTAAAAATAAAGAAGCTACTTTTTTTGCACGAGTGAGTGGGCAATCCATGATTGGTGCAGGTTTAGATGATAATGACCTGTTAGTTATAGATAGAAGCTTAGAACCTGCCCATAATAAAATAGCAGTGTGCTTTTTGGATGGAGAGTTTACAGTAAAACGTTTGCGTGTAGAAGGAGAAACCGTATGGTTGCAACCCGAAAATCCTAATTATAAACCTATAAAGGTAACAGAAGAGAACAACTTTGTAATTTGGGGTGTAGTTACTAATGTGATTAAAAAAGTCTAAAAAATAGTCCTAGGTATATAAATAGCTTAGAGCCAAAAGCCATATGAACAGGGTATGAATTCATTTTTAGGACATCAAACTACAGTCGATTTTTATGGCTGTAAATCGACAGAGATAGAATCGTGTAAATTTATTGAAACTGTACTTTTAGAAGCCGCACAGTTGTTAAAACTTACTGTAGTTAATACTACAATCCATTCTTTTTCTCCAATAGGTGTAAGTGGTGTTATTGTTATCGAAGAAAGTCATATCGCTGTACATACATGGCCAGAACACAATTATATCGCTATAGATTTTTTTACGTGTAATGTAGCGCACGATCTAACAGAAGGTTTAGCATGGTTAAAATCCCAATTTAAAGCAGCTTATTTTAATGTTAAAGAAATAGAAAGAGGTAATTTAAAAGAAATACAACAGTATAAAGATTAAAAGATGTCGTTAAAACAGAAATTATATTTACTTCTAGATGATGAAAAAGGAAATAAAAAAGGCGATTTTCTGGTAGAATATTTCATTTCTGGATTGATATTATTTAACGTTGTCATTATATTCCTTGAATCGTATAAATCTATTAATGCCAATTACGGCGTATTTTTTAAAGCGGTAGAAGCATTTTCAATCTTTGTGTTTTCTGTAGAGTATCTGCTTAGAGTATGGGTTGCAGACCTTCAATATCCTAAATTATCCCCAATACGAGCGCGTTTAAACTACATTTTTTCCTTTTTAGGTATTGTGGATTTATTATCGATTTTACCGTTTTATTTACCTTATTTCATAAGCTTAGATCTAAGAGTGGTACGTGTACTACGATTATTACGATTGTTGCGATTGCTAAAATTGAACCGACACTCTAAATCATTACAGTTAATTGGAAAAGTCTTAAAGCATACGCGTAATGATATTTTGGTAACTGTTTTTATGGTGTTTATCTTACTCGTATTAGCGTCCACATTAATGTACAGTATAGAAAATGAAGCGCAACCAGAAGCCTTTAATAATATAGGTCAAGCCTTATGGTGGGCCGTAGCAACCTTAACTACTGTGGGTTATGGCGATATTTATCCTGTAACAGGGTTAGGTAAATTATTAAGTAGTATTATTGCGTTGCTTGGTATTGGTATCGTGGCTCTACCTACAGGTATTATTAGCTCGGCTTATATAGAAGAAGTACAAAAGCAAAAACAAGAAAAACAGTGTGAATGTCCGCATTGTGGCAAAACCTTATAAATAAGTAGCGTATGTTTGGGAATAATAATGCCTTTAAATTAGACAAACTTAAAGAAGGCTATACTTTTGATTTGAACATGAAGGCATGGCAGATTATAGGTTTGGCAGAATACGATTGGAAAGCCGATGGCAATAGTGTAGAGTATACTTTAAAGTCTAAAAATGATACAGCTTTTTTGGAAGTAGAATATTATAAAGGAAACTATGAGCTGTGTTTTAGTAAAGCGATCCATTTAGAAAACGAGGTGCTTGAAATTGCTTTAGAAGACAAGGCCTTAGTTTATAATGGCCGTCCTTACGCACTAGAGGAAACCTACGAAGGAGCCTATAAGAATCATACTAAGGGTGGGGGCTGGGAAGACTTAACGGCTTATGTGTTTTATAATAAAAAGAATATGATTACCATAGAAGATTGGGGTGCTAAGAGTTACGAAGTGTTTTTTGGTGAAGCACTAAAAACAAAAGCATTAAAACATATAAAAGCAGGTAAATTATGAAATTAGAGCAATGTATTTTTTTAGTGGTAATATGTTTATGCATCACTGCATGTGGCACTAAAGAGAAAGCCTCGGTTACTGTGGGCGAAGAGTATACTGAACGTTTTATTAGAGAGTCTAGAGCTAAAAACTTTTCTATTGTATTAAACGATATGAATGTGACCGAGCAAGATAATAAAAGACATTTTCAGCATAAATACCATATTCTTAAAGTGGAAGACGATTCGCTAAAAGTAGACTCTTTAGATTGGAAAACGGTTAATGAGGATTTCTTTAGAAAGCACGAAAATAATTTGGGGATGGAAATTGTGTCGAATCATAATAATACCTTATCGCGAATAGCGAAACCTGTAGGGTACGATTGGGCAGTTGGTAATGATAAGTATGGCAAATGGGAACCTGAACAGCCTAAAGATAGCACGCAAACCACAACTTCAAACAGAAGAGTATGGCGGCCACATACATCTGGACTGTTTTGGTATTGGATGTTAAGACGCCCTGCATATCAAAGAGACTATATATCTAATAGAGTGTACAATGCTTCTGGTCGAACGTATTACGGAAGGAATACGAGTGGCAGATCAACTTTTGGTACTAATAGCACTTACCAGCAAGCCAAGCGTTCTAGCTTTTTTACAAGGAAGAGCAATAGCTCTAGTTGGACTTCCTTTACGACAAGTAAGAAAAGTGCAAGCTCATCACGATATAGTAGCGGTTCAACAACACGTTCACGATCAGGAGGTTTTGGTAAATAAAGTTTAAGCACTTGCAGATTTCAAATAAAAAAAAATCCTTTGTTTTAAAAACAGCACTATTTGCTACGGGGTTTAGTGGTATTGTTGCAGAGTATATTTTATCGACATTAGCCTCTTACTTTATTGGCAATGCAATTTTACAGTTTACACTAATAGTTTCCATTATGCTTTTTGCAATGGGGTTAGGAAGTAGATTTAGCAAGTTTTTTAACAAAAATATCATTGTCTATTTCGTTATCACAGAATTGGCCCTTTCAGTTTTGGTCTCGTTTTCTGCTATAATGTCTTATCTCGTATACGGGTTTACTAATGTATCCTGGGTTGTTATTTACCTTTTAGCCATAATTATAGGCTTACTCATAGGCTTAGAAATTCCTTTTGCAACTCGAATTAATAATGCTTTTGAAGAACTACGACTAAATATTTCCAATATTTTAGAAAAGGATTATTATGGCAGTTTACTAGGAGGTCTTTTTTTTGCTTTTGTGGGTTTGCCTTATCTTGGGCTTACATACACACCTTTCGTTCTTGGAGGCTTAAATTTAATCGTTTCTTTTTGGTTATTTTATGTTTTACGTCATGAAATCTCTAAACGTTTTAGACGCCTAATTCAAATATTATATATAGTTGTTTTTGGCATTATCGTATTAGGTGCTATAAATGCGAAACCATTAGTGTTATTTGGAGAACAAGCCAAGTATAAGGATAAGATTGTATTTTCTAAGCAAACCAAATATCAAAAAATAGTCATCACCAAATGGAAAGAATGGTATTCCTTATACATTAATGGCAATCAACAACTCTCTACTTTCGATGAGTACTTGTATCACGAGCCTATGGTACATGTTCCATTAGGGCTAACCGAAGAAAAGAAAAGTGTTTTAGTATTGGGAGGCGGAGACGGTTGTATTGTTAGAGAATTGCTAAAGTATGATGCTATAGAGACTATTACTTTAGTCGATTTAGATGAGACCATGCTGCGTTTAGGGACCAATCATTCTATTTTTAAAAAATTAAACGCAAATGCACTATCTCACTCTAAAGTGCAAACAGTTATTGCCGATGCATTTACCTTTCTAGAGCAATCTAGCGTCGCATACGATTTAATTTTAGTCGATTTGCCAGATCCTAACAACGTCGATTTAAACAAATTATATACCAAAACCTTTTATCAATTGTGTTATAGCAGGCTTACAAAAGATGGTGTATTTATTACTCAAGCCGGCAGTCCTTATTACGCCACAAAGGCATTTTATTGTATAGAGAAGACATTACGAGCCTCGGGTTTTCATACCTTACCTATGCGTAATCAAGTATTAACTTTAGGGGAATGGGGCTGGATGATAGGTAAAAAGACGCCTGTAGCGGCTTTAAATGTTCATAACCTATCCTTAGAGGGGCTAAACTTAAAATGGCTTAATACAGCAGCTTTAAGGGGGCTTACAGCTTTTGGAACTCCTTTAGTAGATACCACAAACATACAAATCAATACTATTTTTAATCCTAAACTTTATTTGTACTATAAACAAGGCAATTGGGACCTTTATTAAGCCCTCATGACGATGTTCCAATACTAATAGGTGTTACACTATACACTATAAAAACTGCAGGGTTATAATATTTAGGGGTAATAGGAGCAAAAAAAAAAGCGAAATATGAAGATCATATTCCGCTTATTAGTATAGTGTTTAATATTATATTAAAGCTCTAAGGCCTTTTTAATATCATTATCCATTAATATCTCGATAGGGTTTTCTAGAGCTTCTTTAACAGCGACTAAGAAACCAACACTTTCTTTACCATCAATAATTCTATGATCGTAAGATAACGCGACATACATGATTGGTCTAATTTCAACATTACCATTTACAGCCACAGGACGTTCTACAATGTTGTGCATCCCTAAAATAGCACTTTGAGGTGGGTTAATAATAGGCGTAGATAGCATGCTGCCAAATACACCACCATTGGTAATTGTAAAGGTACCACCAGTCATTTCATCTACTGTAATTTGACCGTCTCTAGCACGAAGTGCTAAACGTTTTACTTCAGATTCTACACCTCTAAAACTTAAATTTTCTGCATTTCTAATTACAGGTACCATAAGCCCTTTAGGACCAGATACAGCAATACTAATATCACAGAAATCGTAGCTTAGCATTTCTTTACCATCAATCATAGAATTAACAGCAGGATACATTTTAAGCGCTCTTACTACAGCTAACGAGAAAAAACTCATAAAACCTAAACCAACACCATGTTTGGCTTTAAAGGTTTCTTTGTATTCTTTTCTTAGTTCAAAAATAGGAGACATATCAACTTCATTAAAAGTCGTTAACATTGCCGTTGTATTTTTGGCTTCAACTAAACGTTCTGCTACTTTGCGACGTAGCATAGACATTTTACTTCTAGAGGTTCCTCTACTACCGCCAGTAGGTGTACCCATAGATGGCACTGCTTTTACAGCATCATCTTTAGTAACACGACCGTCTTTTCCTGAACCAGAAACAGAGGCAGCAGAAATGCCTTTTTCAGCAAGGATCTTTTTTGCTGCAGGGCTTGCACTACCAGAAGCATATGTTTTTGTTTCAGCAGGCTTAGGTGGAGAAGTTGTTTCTTGTGTAGTGCTGTCTTCTTTTTTCTCTTCTTTAGGCGCAGCATCACCTTCAGGC
>CAZLTR010000179.1:0-7598 GCA_964562415.1 uncultured Hyunsoonleella sp.
TAAAAAAGGTGTTATGAAACTCTCCACTTTAAAACGAATGAATGAGATAGAGGCTTTTATAGAGGAAACCCCAGAATTATCTAAGCCAATATCTGTAGTTAGTCTTGTGAAATATTCGAAACAAGCCTATTATAATGGCAACCCTAAATATTACCAACTGCCAACATCTCAAGAAAGTAGCTTTATTTTATCTTATGCCAAAAACTCTACTTCAAAAGTGGATTTACTTAATAATTTTGTAGATAGTACAGGGCAATATGCGCGTATCACTACCTTTATGAAAGACGTGGGTACCGACAAAATGCAGCGTATAGAAGAAAACCTTCTAGAAAAAATACATAAAGTATTTCCTAAGGAACGTTATAATGCGGTGGTTACAGGAAAAGCCTTGGTGTTTCAAAAAGGCACCAAATACTTAGTAAAAAACCTAGCAATATCATTATCGCTCGCTATTTTGTTAATCTCGTTATTTATGGCCTACATGTTCCGTTCAACACGAATGATTATTGTATCGCTTATCCCTAATTTAATTCCGCTTCTCATTACAGCAGGACTAATGGGATATATAGGCGTTCCTATAAAGCCTTCTACGATACTTGTATTTAGTATTGCATTTGGAATTTCGGTAGACGACACGATACACTTCCTTGCCAAATACCGCCAAGAGTTGCAAGCCAACAAATGGAAAATAAAACCATCTGTATATGGGGCCTTACGAGAAACTGGGGTAAGTATGTTTTACACCTCTATTGTACTCTTTTTTGGATTTTCGGTATTCACCATCTCCAGCTATGGTGGTACTGTAGCTCTAGGCGCATTAGTCTCTGCTACTTTATTATTTGCCATGCTATCTAACTTGCTTCTATTACCGTCTTTACTCTTATCTTTAGAGCGTAATATTGCAAACAAAACAGTATTAAAAAAACCAGCCATTAACATCATCCCAGAAGAAGATGATGTAGACTTAAATGACCCTAAAACATAGTACTGTTACATTTCGTTTACATATTTTAATGTTTTTTTAGTTTTAATACTTGATCGCTATCCTGTGAAACTATTATATTTACTACTCTAAACACTTATGTATGCAGTTATATTCCATTTCAGACCTACTAAGCCAAAAAAACACACTTCCTGAAATTACAGTAAAAGGTTGGGTGAGAACATTTAGAGCCAATAGATTTATTGCTTTAAACGATGGCTCTTGCCTTGAAAATATACAATGTGTAGTTAATTTTGAAACTACAGATGAAACTGTTTTAAAACGAATTACTACAGGTGCCGCTTTAGAAATAAAAGGAGAACTGGTAGAAAGCCAAGGTAAAGGGCAAAACGTAGAAATTTTAGTTTCGCAACTTAACGTATTAGGCGATTCGGACCCTGATACTTACCCCATACAACCTAAAAAACACTCTTTCGAGTTTTTACGGGAACAAGCGCATTTGCGCACACGTACCAGCACCTTTAGTGCGGTAATGCGCATACGCTCTACCCTATCGTTTGCTATTCATAAATACTTTAATGACAATGGGTTTTATTACATGCATACGCCCATTATCACTGGTAGCGATGCCGAAGGAGCAGGAGAAATGTTTAAAGTCACAAAACTAGACCCTAAAAACCCGCCACTTGATGCGCAAAACCAGGTAGACTACTCCAAAGATTTCTTCGGAAAAGAAACCAACCTAACCGTATCGGGACAGTTGGAAGCAGAAACCTATGCCATGTCATTAGGCAAAGTATACACCTTTGGCCCTACATTTAGAGCTGAAAACTCCAACACATCCAGACATTTATCTGAGTTTTGGATGATAGAACCAGAAGTCGCTTTTATGGATTTACCAGGTAATATGGATTTAGCCGAGGACTTTTTAAAATTCGTATTACGCTATATTTTAGAAACAAATGCGACCGATATAGAATTCTTAGCAAAACGTTTAAGTGATGAAGAAAAGCAAAAACCCCAAGCCGAGCGTAGTAACCTTTCTTTAATTGAAAAACTAAACTTTGTTATTGATAATAATTTTAAACGCGTAAGCTATACAGAGGCAATAGATATATTACGCAATAGCAAACCCAATAAAAAGAAAAAATTTAAATACCCCATTGATGGTTGGGGCGCAGACCTGCAAAGCGAACACGAACGTTTTCTCGTTGAAAAACACTTTAAATGTCCTGTGATTTTATTTGACTACCCAGCAGACATTAAAGCCTTTTATATGCGTTTAAATGATGATGGCAAAACCGTTCGCGCTATGGACATTCTATTTCCTGGCATAGGAGAAATGGTAGGCGGTTCGCAACGCGAAGAGCGCCTAGATGTACTTAAATCAAAAATGGAAGCCTTACAAATTCCCGAAGAAGAGCTGTGGTGGTACTTAGATTTACGCAAGTATGGCACCGCTGTACACTCTGGGTTTGGCCTTGGTTTTGAGAGGCTTGTCATGTTTGTTACAGGTATGTCTAACATTAGAGATGTTATCCCTTTTCCAAGAAGTCCGCAAAATGCTGCATTTTAAAACGAGTTTGGCATAACTTTTTCATTGTTCCTTTTGCTACACAAACTTTATACTTTTTAATTAACTTAGCGTCAAACCCAATCAACTTATGCTCAAACAACATTTACAGTTTAAACTATCGCAGAAGTTATCACCACAGCAAATTCAATTAATGAAATTGATTCAATTGCCTACACAAGCTTTTGAACAACGTTTAAAACAAGAATTAGAAGAAAATCCAGCTTTAGAAGGTGGTAAGGAAGATACAGCTAACGAATTTGATGCCGATTTAGACAACAGCCCTTCAGAGGAGATCAACGACAATGAAACGATTAATGCCGAAGACATCAATGTTGATGAGTACCTAAGCGATGACGAAATCCCCGATTACCGCACTCACGCGAATAATTACAGCAGTGATGACGATGAAAAATCTGTACCCTACGCTGCCGGAACCTCTTTTACACAACATTTAATCAATCAATTAAACACCTATAGACTCTCTGAAGAAGAACGTGATATCTCTGAATTTTTAGTAGGTAGTGTCGATGAAAGTGGATACATTAGACGTTCACTGTCTGATATTATGGATGATTTGGCTTTTACGCAAAATGTCTATACCGATGAGACTAAAATAGAACAGGTTCTTAAAATTGTACACCAACTAGATCCTGCAGGGGTTGGTGCTCGAAACCTTCAAGAGTGTTTAAGCATTCAACTACACCGAAAAGAAAAGACTCCCGACACCGATTTAGCCATTGCTATTATAGACAATGCTTTTGATGCATTTACTAAAAAGCACTATAAAAAACTACTTCAAAAATTCGACATTTCCGAAATGCAGTTGAAAGACGCCATTGGAGAGATTGAACACCTCAACCCAAAACCAGGCGGATCCTATTCGGGCAATAATCGCATTGTAGAGCATGTTGTTCCCGATTTTGCCATTAAAATTATAGATGGCGAATTAGAACTTACGCTTAATGGTAGAAATGCACCAGAATTACATGTATCTCGAGAGTACAACAACATGTTAAAAGGCTATAAAGACACTAAAGAGAAAAGTAAATCTCAAAAAGATGCTGTGCTTTTTATCAAACAAAAACTCGATGCTGCGAAGTGGTTTATAGAAGCGATTAAACAACGCCAGCAAACCTTATTTGTAACGATGAGTGCTATTATGCACTACCAAAAAGATTATTTTTTAACTGGGGATGAGCGCCAGCTCAAACCTATGATATTAAAAGATATTGCAGACGAAATTCAAATGGATGTTTCTACAGTATCTCGAGTAGCTAATAGCAAGTATGTAGATACGCCCTATGGCACAAAACTCATTAAAGAGTTTTTCTCTGAATCCATGAAAAATGATCAAGGTGAAGATGTATCTACAAGAGAAATAAAAAAAATATTAGAAACTGTAATCGAGGAAGAAAACAAAAAGAAGCCCCTAACCGATGATGCTTTAGCTAAAATTCTAAAAGAAAAAGGCTATCCTATTGCAAGACGTACTGTAGCCAAATACAGAGAGCAACTGGATATTCCTGTAGCCCGCCTAAGAAAAAAGATATGATACACCATATCTTAAAAAGCATTTCGGTTATTTTTCACCCTTTGCTAATGCCTATAGCAGGGGTGGCGTTTTATTTTGCCACCTCAACACGGTATATCGACACCAAAGTGGTGTGGGCAAAATTATTTTCACTGTCAATACTCACTATTATTTTACCGCTATTATTATACCTATTACTTAAAACCATAGGCAAAGTAAGTTCCATACACCTTAGCAGTGCAAAAGAACGCATCATACCGCTAATGCTTAACGCCTTAGTTATTATTTTGGTGCTTCAAACGGTGCTTCAACCCCAATATTATATTGAACTCTATTATTTTTTTGTAGGAATATTGATATCGACACTAGCCTGTCTTATTTTAGTGCTATTTAATTTTAAGGTCAGCATACATATGATTGCAATTTGTGGTGTATTTATGTTTTTTATAGCCCTTAGCATCCATTTTAGTATCAATATAAACAACACACTTGCTTTAATGGCCATTGCTATTGGTGCTGTGGCGACGTCGCGTTTACATTTAAAAGCGCACACGACTATAGAATTGATAATGGGCAGTGTTATTGGCCTATTCCCTCAACTTATTTTGGTTACAAATTGGCTTTAAAGTATATAGAATATCAAACCTATTTTTACCGCATTCACATCTAAAGTGCTGCCATCTGTTAAGGTCGTATTAGAAAAAATAGGATTTAGCCCATAATACACAAAAATATTCCAAGTATTGTAACCTACACTTAAAGTAGGGCCATATTGTAAGCTTGTATAGTTGGAAATATTGTCATGGGTGAAATCACCTAAACTCCCCTCAAATTTACTTCGGTTAGTAAAGACATAACCCAGCTTCATACCCACATAAACACGCCAAAACTTATAAGAACTTACCGTAGAGGTACGCCACCTTAGTTCAATAGGCAATTCAATAACATGTTCCGAAAATTTGTTCTTTGTAAAACGAACCGTATTACCATCAATAACACTAAAATTAAAATCGCCAGAAGGCGTCCTTTGTATGAGTAAATTTTGAATGTACGAATTTGTAGAGTAGCCCAAGCCTACCCCTATGGCGACGTGTCTTCGCTTTGAAATTGGCATATCTTTTATGAAACCTAAATGAAACCCTAAAGAGAAACTGGTTTGTTTCAAACCTTCAGGTTTATGTCCTAGTAGATTATAGGTAGTACCAATGTAAAATTGATCCTCCTTATACAAACTGTCCTTAATCTTACCTGTAAATTCTTGAGAAAAGACTTGTATGGCTACAGTAATACTTAATATTAAAAAAATAGTTTTTTTCATAGTATACATCTGCTCACAAAAGTAACTAAAAGCTTTGAAACCTTAGAAGGCATCTTAACCTGCATTTCGTAGTATAATACATTTCTATATCTTATATTATTTCACCACAATAATGTCTTTAATATTTGTAGTATACCTAGGGGATAAGCGTTCTTGTCGCATTTTCCACGTACGCTTTAAATCTTGATTCCCCAGTTTTACTTTATGATCGGCATATTTTAAGTTTAGTGCATCTATAGCCTTCATTAAAGGTTTATGTTTAGGGTCTTCTTTATGGAAGAGTTGCAACTGGTAATTATCTGTAGGCACTAAACCCATAACAATAACCCCGGCGCGTTTATACTTAACATCTTTCTTAAAAATAGACGTTACCGCATGGATTGCTGCTCTACTTATAATTAAACTTGAATCTGTAGGATACGCTAAAGACACTATTTTACTACCTTTATGTTGGGCCATATTTACCTTATGCCTATCGCTGCGCAACATAACATAAACCATATTACAACTAGAGTCTTGTTGTCTTAACTTTTCGGCACAACTGGTCGCAAAGGTGGAAATACGCTCTTTAATATTATCTAAATCAGAAAACGTGTATTCAAAACTTCTCGTAGTCGCAATAGCCCGTTTCGTTTTTACCTCATCAAGCTTAATTTGGGACAGCCCTTCCAGATCCTTTTTTAACTTCCACCCTGTGATGGCCAAATTTTTACGCACCCAATCGTCTGATAAACACGTAAAATCATAAGCTTTTTCACAGCCTTTTGCTTTTAAGCGTTTTTTTAAACCTCTGCCTATCCCCCAAACGTCTTCTATGGACATCCATTTTAAGGCTTTGATACGCTTCGCTTCAGAATCGATCACATACACCCCATTGGTTTGTTTGGGAAACTTCCGTGCAATCTTATTAGCCACCTTACTTAAAGCCTTTGTGGGCGCAATACCTACACAGGTGGGAAGCCCAGTCCATTTTAAAATACGCTCTCGTATTTGCAAACCATACGCCCCAAAATCGTAAGCATTAAACCCTTTAAACTCTAAAAAAGCTTCATCGATACTATACACTTCAACATCTGGTGTAAATTGCTCCAAAATACGCATCACCCGATGACTCATGTCGCCGTACAGCGGATAATTAGAGGATAACACTTTTATACCTTTAGATTTACAAAACGCTTCCCACTTAAAAATAGGAGCGCCCATAGGCAAACCCAAAACCTTAGCTTCATCGCTACGCGAAATTACACAACCGTCGTTATTACTTAAAATAGCAATAGGTTGCTGCTGCAAATTAGGGTTAAAAACCCGTTCGCAAGACGCATAAAAGTTATTACAATCTACTAAGGCGTACATACTCTAAAGTTAGCAACTATTAAATTATAAGCGCTTCATAGTACATAAGCATTATCGCTACGTACCAGTATTGAATGTTATTCTAAAAAAACTGTCCTTTTTCTAAAATCTTATGCCCATTACGTTTATAAAACACTTTCTCCCCATTCGCGCAAAACGTATACTTAGACATTCTGGGCGTTTCAGAAATCGATATTAAAATCACATCGGCCACAGTGCAGCCATAATCTTTGGCTACCTTTTTCTTAACATGCGCTAAAGTAGCTCTTCCCTTTTTTAATTGGGCTTGAATTTTTTTATTCACTTTAGGCTCTTCATGATCTGGAGCAAGAAGACAGGTATTGGCTTTTAGAGGTGCTGCGGTTGTAACAATCTCTCCCGCGGCAGCTGGCTGTTGGTCTATGTATTCCCAAGTATAATCTGCTTTTAATAAGACACGCCTTCCATCGTCAGTCTTAACAATATAATTATTTTGAGAAAACCCCAAACAAGAGGCAAGGCCCAGTAAAACAAAAAGTAGTTTTTTCATAGGATATAAAATAGCGTTTAAAGATGTTCAAAAATACGGATTTTAATCGGCAACATATTCTAAAATATCCGCAGGTTGGCACTCTAATGCTTTACAAATAGCTTCTAAAGTAGAAAAGCGCACTGCCTTGGCCTTTCCCGATTTTAGGATGGATAAATTAGCTGTTGTTATCCCTATAATTTCTGCCAAATCTTTACTCTTCATTTTGCGCTTGGCAAGTATGACATCTAAATTTACAAGTATTGGCATAGCTTAAATGGTTAAGTCGTTTTCGTCTTTAATATATTTTCCTTTGTTTAAAACATCTAAATAGAGGTACACTAAAAAAGCAATGACTAAATGTGCTAA
>CAZLTR010000180.1:0-1374 GCA_964562415.1 uncultured Hyunsoonleella sp.
GGTTAAAGCAATTTATAAAAATTGATTGGACTCCAGAGCAAACCAGTGAATTACTTACCGATTTAGGATTAGAAGTTGAAGGTATTTCTAAATACCAATCTCTAAAAGGAGGGTTAGAAGGTGTTGTCGTTGGTAAAGTAATAACTTGTGAAAAACACCCTAATGCCGATAAATTAAAAGTTACGACTGTAGATGTAGGTCAAGAGCTTCCATTACAGATTGTTTGTGGTGCTCCCAATGTTGCTGCTGGACAAACCGTTCCTGTTGCTACCATAGGCACTATATTATATACCGAAGCTGGCGAAGCATGGCCCATTAAAAAAGGTAAGATAAGAGGCGAAGTTAGTCACGGAATGATTTGTGCTGAAGATGAATTAGGTCTAGGCCATTCTCACGATGGTATTATGGTTTTAAACGACAATCTTAAAGCAGGAACTCCTGCTGCCGATATTTTCGATATTGAAAATGATACTGTTTTCGAAATTGGTTTAACCCCTAATCGTGCCGATGCCATGAGTCATTTTGGTACGGCTCGCGATCTTAAAGCAGGCTTAACCCAAAAAGAAGTTAAAGTAGAATTAATCACTCCCTCGGTAAGTGCTTTTCACGTAGAAAATCGCACCTTAAAAATCGATGTGGATGTAGTTGATAAAGATTTGGCGCCTCGTTATTGTGGTGTTTCTATTTCTGGACTTAAAGTAGAACCCTCTCCAGAGTGGTTAAAACACCGTTTGCAAGCCATAGGTTTAAGCCCAATTAACAATGTTGTAGATGCGACCAACTATGTGTTACATGAATTGGGGCAGCCTTTACACGCTTTCGATGCAAGTAAAATAGAAGGGCAAAAAATTGTGGTTAAGACCTTAGAAAAAGGCACAAAATTCACCACCTTAGATGGTATAGAGCGCGAATTAGACGCCCAAGATTTAATGATATGCGATGCCGAAAAACCCATGTGTATTGCTGGGGTTTTTGGTGGTATCGATTCTGGTGTTACAGAACGCACCAAAAGTATCTTTTTAGAAAGTGCTTATTTTAACCCTGTAAGCGTAAGAAAAACGGCCAAACGCCATGCACTTAATACAGATGCCTCTTTCCGTTTTGAACGTGGCATCGATCCTAACATCACAGAGTATGCTTTAAAACGCGCTGCACTTCTTATACAAGAACTTGCTGGAGGAGACATAACAAGTGATATTATTGACATCTACCCTAAAAAGATTGAAGATTTTCAAGTACGCCTAAGCTTTGAAAATGCTAAAAAAATTATTGGAGAAGAAATTCCTAAAGAAACGATAAAGAGCATTCTTACAGCTCTGGAAATTAAAGTTAATAATGTTATAATAATAAACATTATATTTGGGTTGGACATGA
>CAZLTR010000180.1:1384-2706 GCA_964562415.1 uncultured Hyunsoonleella sp.
AACTGGGCTGGGTTTAACTGTACCCGCATATAGAAACGATGTACAACGTGAAGCTGATATTATAGAAGAAATTTTAAGAGTGTATGGTTACAACAATATCTCAACCTCTAAGAAATTAAATGCTTCTATTTCAAGCATGTCTCGCTTCGAAGATTATAAGCTTCAAAATACAATAGGCAACCAACTAGCAGGACAAGGTTTTTTTGAAATTTTATCCAACTCATTAACCACACCAAGCTATGCTGCACTTAGCACAGCACTTAAAGCAGAGGCGCATGTAGAAATGCTTAACCCCCTAAGTAAAGACTTGTCTGTATTGCGACAATCGCTCTTATTTTCGGGTTTAGAAGCCATTTCGTATAACATAAATCGCAAACGTCAAGATTTAAAATTGTTTGAATTTGGTAAAACGTATCACAAGCATGCTGAAACTACATCAGAGCACAAGCACCTAACGCTTTTTGCTACTGGAAATCAAAATGCAGAACGCTGGAATACCAACACACAACAGCGCAGTGATTATTTCTATTTAAAAGGTATTGTTAACGCTATCTTTACCCGTTTAGGCATTAACAGATACAACGAAAGTCCAATCCAAAACGATTTGTTTAGTGAAGGTGTAAGCCTTAGCCTTGGAAAAACCACTCTGGTTTCTTTTGGACTAATCTCTAAAAAAGTACTGAAACACTTCGATATTTCCCAAGAAGTTGTTTGTGCCGATTTTAATTGGGAGGCTATATTAGACCTTGTTAAGCGCCATAAATTAACCTTCCAGCCTATAGCAAAATACCCTGCTGTACGTCGTGATTTTGCTTTACTATTAGACGATACCGTTTCTTTTGCTTCTATTTATAAAATTGCAAAGCAAACCGAAAAACAATTGCTTAAAGGCGTTAATTTATTTGATGTCTATCAAGGTAAAAATTTGCCCAAAGGCAAAAAGAGCTACGCTGTAAGCTTTACATTACAAGACGAGCATAAAACCTTAAATGAAAAGCAAATTGACAAAATAATGTCTAAATTACAATCTAATTTTGAAAACCAACTCGGTGCAGAACTGCGCTAATTAATTATGTATTTACAAAGATTCCTAATCACCCTTTTCGCGATAATATGCTGTTCAATACTAACAGTTGCCCAACAGTCTAATGCCATACAAGATAGTGTGCTGCAAAATACGTCGAGCAGCTCGACACTACAATTACTTAAACACGATGCCAAATACACCTTTAAAGGTGTAGTACACAGCTTTACAAGACCATTGCATTGGAAAGGGAAAGATTTTACAAAATTTGGTATACTGGTAGGCAGCACGTTTGCAC
>CAZLTR010000180.1:2716-7576 GCA_964562415.1 uncultured Hyunsoonleella sp.
CAAAAAACACTGATGATTTTCCTGAGCCTGTTCGTGATTTTGGTTGGTATTTTGGAAGTCCTCAAAATTATTTTATAGCCAATGCAGGCCTTTATGGTGTGGGCCTTTTTACTAAAAATGAAAAACTTAGAAAAACCAGTGTATTAATTATATCTTCTTCAATTACCAATGGCTTTTTACAAAGTTTACTCAAAACAGGTGTAGGACGTGCACGTCCCAACTCTGGTTATAAACATACAGATATTAGTTTATTTTCGGCCGAACCTGCATTTCATTCATTTCCATCTGGACATACTGCTTTAGCCACAACAATGGCACATGCTATTGCCAAACAGTTCGACAATACTTGGGCTAAAATAGGCATCTATACCATAGGAGCAATACCCCCTATATCTAGACTCGTAGATGGTGCCCACTGGCTTACAGATATCACTTTCTCTGCTGCACTTAGTATAATTATAGTAGATAGTGTCGATAAATTTTTATTTAATTCTAAAGCCTACGACTACACTAAGGCACCTAAAAAAATAAGCTGGAATATGAGCTTTGGGGCAAATTCAATAGGATTTATAGGTGTTTTTTAGTTGTTTTTTCCTACCTTTATAGAAAATCCACTAAATATAAACGACATGTCTAACTACATTAAAGTATTCTCAGGAAACTTCATCGAAGTGCAACACGTATTTGCCACTCTAGAACAAGAAAACATTTGTGCGATTATTACCGACGAATCAGAATCGGGACGTTTCGCTGGTTTTGGCTCTAGCATACAAGGCTTACAGGAAATTCGCGTTCATAAAGACGAACTAGTAAGAGTCAATCCTGTTTTAAAACAATTCACACAGTTACAAGAAAAAGCCGTAGCCCTCTAAGTGTAGTTCGCTTTAAATTCCAACTAAAGCCACTCTGCAATCTTTATAAATTAAATTATAAAATAGAAACCAGTTGGCTTTACATCGTATACCTTACTCCCTAGGTTATATTAAATAGCACTACAATAGTTTAGTTTTTAAAATCTAACACATGGTTTTAAAAACACAGAATGATCTCGTATAAACTTAACCTACTTATTTATAATGAGCTCATCTTGACTTTTTCTATTTCCTAAAAAATGGCTGAAATTCACCCATATATAATACAGTTAGTCTATCTCAATACTAACGTATCCTCTTACATTACTTTTTCTAAATTAAAAAACCTCATAGCCCGATATAAGATATACCATTGCTATGAGGTTTTTTTAAAATTTAACGTTACATTTTTAACGCCAAGACACTAAATTACTTATGCGTTTACCGTATACATCTTTTCTCGTAAGGCTTTAATTTTAGAATCCTGCATATATTCGTCAAACGTTGTGTAACGGTCTATAATTCCATTTGGTGTTAGTTCTATAACACGATTCGCTACAGTTTGCGCAAATTCATGATCATGGGTAGTAAATAACACTGTACCCTTAAAATTCTTTAAAGAATTATTAAAAGCTGTAATACTTTCAAGATCAAGGTGGTTAGTAGGTTCGTCTAACATTAATACATTAGCACGAATCATCATCATTCGGCTTAGCATGCATCTCACTTTTTCTCCTCCAGAAAGCACATCACATTTTTTAAGTGCTTCTTCCCCACTAAATATCATTTTACCTAAAAAACCTCTAATATAAACTTCCTCGCGTTCCTCCTCTGTAGTGGCCCATTGGCGTAACCAATCCACCAAAGACAAATCACTTTCAAAAAATGCACTGTTATCTAAAGGTAAATAAGATTGCGTGGTAGTTACCCCCCAAGCATAAGTCCCTGCATCGGCAGTTTCATTACCATTTATAATTTGATAAAATGCCGTGGTAGCCCTAGAATCTTTAGAAAACACCACAATTTTATCGCCTTTAACTAAGTTTAAATCAATGTTATGAAACAGCACTTCCCCATCTAATGAAGCCGATAAACCTTCCACATTTAAAATCTGATCGCCCGCTTCACGCTCGCGCTCAAAGATAATAGCAGGGTAACGCCTGCTTGTAGGTCTTATGTTCGAAATATCTAATTTATCAATCATTTTCTTTCTACTCGTAGCTTGTTTACTTTTAGCAACGTTAGCAGAAAAACGACGTATAAATTCTTCCAATTCTTTTTTCTTCTCCTCGGCCTTTTTATTTTGCTGTGCACGTTGTTTCGCAGCTAATTGCGAAGACTCGTACCAAAAGGTATAGTTACCCGAGAAGTGGTTAATTTTACCAAAATCAATATCAGAAATATGGGTACAAACCGCATCTAAAAAGTGGCGGTCGTGAGATACAACAATCACACAATTATCATAATTAGCTAAGAAATTCTCTAACCAAGAAATCGTTTCATAATCCAAATCGTTGGTCGGCTCATCCATAATCAACACATCAGGATTTCCAAACAAAGCCTGCGCCAAAAGCACACGTACTTTTTGTTTACCATCCAAATCGGCCATTAACGTATAATGGTGCTCTTCTTTAATTCCTAAGTTAGATAACATAGCTGCAGCATCACTATCGGCATTCCAACCATTCATCTCCTCAAATTGTACTTGCAACTCACCTATTTTTTCAGCATTCTCATCAGAATAATCTGCATAAAGCGCATCGATTTCAGTCTTAACTTTGTACAAGGTCTTATTGCCCATTAAAACGGTCTCTAAAACGTTATTCTCGTCATACAAATTATGATTTTGCTCTAAGACAGACATGCGTTTTCCTGTTTCTAAAGACACATGCCCCGAAGTAGCGTCCTGCTTGCCCGAAAGAATTCTTAAAAACGTAGATTTACCAGAACCGTTAGCCCCTATAATACCATAACAATTGCCATTGTTAAATGTTGTGTTCACTTCGTCAAATAAAACGCGCTTACCGAATTGTACTGAAAGGTTTGAAACTGATAACATATACTAATTTAATTTTTTGCAAAAGTATAAAAATCTAACGGTTACCTAAAGCCTAATGCCTTTAATTTTTAACGCTATATTAACGTTTCTACAACATTTAACAGCGCATTAACAGCAAATTCTATTATCAAAATATATTTTTGTCATGAGGCGCTACACTATGTGGTACTCAACGAGAACTTATGAAATTATATTTTTACATTATATCAATCGCGCTTACTATATATAGCTGTACTAAAACGACGTGTAGCTATGCCATTTTAGGCGGAGAAATTATAAATAAAAATGCAGACTTCGTCGTGTTATTTCATGGAAAGACGGTTATTGATACAATAGCCTTAGATGTTAACAATCGTTTTAACTATAAAATTAAAAATCTAATCCCTGGTTTTTATACATTTCGTCACGGCAATGAAATACAAAAAGCCCTTTTAGAACCTGGAGATAGTGTCATGTTTAGACTTAATACTTTAGAGTTTGATGAATCTCTGGTTTATACAGGAAGAGGCGCTAGAAAAAACAATTACCTCATTAATGATTTTGTTCAAAATGAGATTGAAGAAAAAAGCATTTACAAATTGTGTGCTTTATCTCCTAAAGCCTATGAAAAACGTTTAGATTCTATACGGTACATAAAAAATAAAAAGTTAAAGCATTTCCAGGATAAAAATCTTCCTTCACCTTTGTTTAACAAAATTGCACAAGCTAATATTGACTATAATTATTACGGTAACAAAGAAGCCTATCCTTTTGTGCATTACCGCCAAAAAAAGAAAACTTTTATAGACAAAGTACCCCACGATTTTTATGCCTACAGAGCATCTGTAAATTACAATGATGCCTTTCTGGCCAATCATTTTATCTACAAATCATTCTTAAAACGCAGTTTTAAAAACATGGCATTGTCGAAACACTTAAATCATACTTTAATCACTAGTAATTCTATTTGGACCAACTATTGTTACAACTTAGACCAAATGGCTGCTATAGACAGTCTGGTACAAAATGAAGAACTTAAAAATCAACTGTTGTATTACAGCAGCATGAAATTCTTATACAAGAATAAAAAAATACAAGACAATGCTAAAGTTGTATCGTATTTTTTATCGAAAAGCACCGACAAAAGCAATAACGAAGCCATTGTGGCTTACAATTCATCTATTAACAAATTACGTCCAGGCGCTTCTTTTCCTAGTGTTGCTTTACGCAATTTAAACAACGATGTTATAAATATAAACACCCTTATAGACCAGCCTACTGTCGTATATTTTTGGTCTCATAACTATAAAAATTACTTTAAAAACACCCACAAACGCGTTAACGAACTTAATAGTAAATATCCTGAAGTGGCGTTTATTTCTGTAAATATAGACAACTATAGCAAAGAATTATGGGCGAAAACGCTAAAGAAACACAAGCAAATAGGAACCCATGAATACGTTTTTGAAAGCCCTAAAGAATCTGTAAAACGTTTGGCCGTATATCCTGTAACTAAAGCCATTCTTGTAAATAAAGAGCATAAGATTATTAATGGGCATGCCAATATTTTTTCTAAAAATTTCGAACAAGAATTACTTGGCTTGGTCAACCAGTTTAAATCAGTTCAGTAATACCTTTGCTTTAATACAAAGAAACTAACTAAAGTATACCCCTATGCTTTAGTTTTTTTATTCTAAAAACGAACAGTAAAAAGACCATTTTAGTACCGTAGCATCATCTAAAAAAATGCTATTATACTAGTAACACTACAATGTCTTTGAATACGAGTGTAATAAAGCACCTTATTTTATAAGAAAAAAACAAGCACTTATATGTAATATTCCTATATTTATGGCGCTTAATTTCTTTCGTTTTATGCGATAGTCTAAAAACTAAACATTTAAAACTAATATACTATGCCAGGACCAGCAGCAACAGTAGGCGACATGCACGTATGCCCCATGTGTAACC
>CAZLTR010000181.1:0-7535 GCA_964562415.1 uncultured Hyunsoonleella sp.
CACATTTATACGAAGACGATGTTTGGAAGCAAGGAAAAGATAAAAGTGCTTTTGGTAGAACTATTTTATGGTGGTGGTGTGATGCCTTGTTTATGGCTCCTCCTATCATTAATTTATATGCAAAGCATACCAATCAACCAAAGTATTTAGATGATATGCACGTGTTTTACAAGCAAACTTATGATCAGCTTTATGACGAAGAAGAAAATTTGTTTGCAAGAGATATGCGTTACGTATGGAAAGGGACTAAAGAAGATGTTAAAGAAAAGAATGGCAAAAAGGTGTTTTGGGCCAGAGGTAATGGTTGGGTTATTGGTGGATTAGCTCTTATATTAGACGATATGCCACAAGATTATAAACACCGTCCTTTCTATGAAAAACTGTATAAAGAAATGGCTGCTAAGATTTTAAAAATTCAGCCAAAAGACGGTTTGTGGTGTACAAGTTTATTAGATCCAGAAGCTTACGATCATGGAGAAGTTAGTGGAAGTGGTTTTTATACATTTGCATTAGCATGGGGCATTAATAATGGCCTTTTAGATGCAAAACACAAACCCGCAGTAACAAAAGCATGGCAAGCATTAGCTAAATGTCAACACGAAGATGGTCGCGTAGGATGGGTGCAAAATATTGGAGCTTCTCCAGAGCCAGCATCGTATGACAGTTGGCAAAATTATGGAACAGGCGCTTTTTTATTAGCAGGAAGTGAGGTTTTAAAACTAAAATAAATTTAACGTATAATACAAAAAGGATAGCACTAAAATAGCTATCCTTTTTTTCATTTAAATATATAATGTATATGAGAATTCTGTACTTGCTAGCTTTAGGTAGTATGTTGTTTAGTTGCCAATCTAAAAATAAATCAGAAAAACATTTAGAAACCACTACGGCTAGTGCTAAGGTAAAAGAACGGCCTAACATACTGTGGTTGGTTACAGAAGATATGGGGGCTTATATACCTCCTTTTGGAGACTCTACAGTGGTAACACCAAACTTAAGTAAATTGGCTGCCGAAGGTGTGATTTACCCTAACCTGTATTCAACATCTGGTGTGTGTGCGCCAAGTCGTGCTGCTATAGCAACTGGAATGTACCCTTCAAGTATTGGTGCTAACCACATGCGTGTTAATTCGTATACTGAAGTAACAGGGTTGCCTAAATATGAAGCTGTACCCCCTTCTGAAGTAAAAATGATTAGTGAATTATTACGGGCTAAAGGCTATTATTGTACTAATAATTATAAAACAGACTATCAATTTAAAGCCCCTGCAACGGCTTGGGATGAGAGCAGTCCTTATGCGCATTGGAGAAATAAAGCTAAAGACCAGCCCTTTTTTGCTGTTTTTAATTTTACAGATACACACGAGTCTGGTTTGTTTGAACCTTATGGACATAGAGAAATAGAGACCAGACACTACCACGCTGGAGACCGAACTTATAATTGGAAAAATAAAGGTGCTTCACATGCTAAAAACAGAATGGTAGAAGCAGAAACACCACAACATTTACCAAAAGACATCAAATTTAAAGTGCCTCCCTATTTGCCAGACACTGAAGTGGTACAGCGCGATATGTGGAAATTGTATAATAACATTGGTGAAATGGACCGTCAAGTAGGCGCTGTCTTAAAACAACTTGAAGACGACGGTTTATTAGAAAACACCATCGTGTTTTTCTATGGAGACCATGGTGGACCACTGCCACGAGAGAAGCGTTTAATTTACGATTCAGGTTTAAATACCCCAATGATTGTTAGATTTCCGAATCAGCTAAATTCGGGGACTAAAGATGAGCAGTTGATAAGTTTTGTAGATTTTGCACCTACCTTATTATCTTTAGCGGGTGAACAACCTAAGGCGTATTTTCAAGGACAAGCTTTTTTAGGACCCTATAAGGCAGAGAAGCGTAAATTTATTCATGCTGCGGCCGATAGATTTGATGCCGAACGTGATGTGATAAGAGCTGTTAGAGACGGTCGTTTTAAGTATATTAGAAATTACCAGCCAGAAAAAGGGTATTATCTGCCCATTTCTTATAGAGAACGCATTCCTTCAATGCAAGAGCTATTACGCTTAAAAAAAGAAAATAAGCTTAATCCTATTCAGCAACAATGGTTTAGAACACATAAACCAAAAGAAGAACTATTCGATTGTGAAACAGATCCTTTCGAGTTGAATAATTTAGCTACAGATCCGCAATACAAATCGACTGTACAGAGGTTAAGTGACGAAATGGATAGATGGTTACAGTCTGTTGGCGATGCCCCTAATTTGTCTGAAAAAGATTTAATAGCGCAATTATGGTCTGGAGCTACAGTTCAACCTGTAACAGCAGCGCCAGTTATTGAAAATAAGCAGGGCAAAATTACATTAAGTTGTGCCACTAAAGGCGCTTCTTTAGGGTATCAAATACTAATAGAGGGTGCCAAAAAACCAAGATCATGGCAGGTGTATACCACCCCTTTTCAATTGCCTAAAGGCGCAGTATTACATGTAAAATCGCATCGTATTGGGTACAAACCCAGCGCCCTAAAAAAACTGGATTTAAAGCATAAAAATTAATAGATACTAAATTAAACTAACGCGTTAAAATACAATGAGAAAATTAATAGTAGTAGTTCTTCTTTTTATTGCACATATTAATTATGCGCAACATATAAGACACGTGGAGACCTTAAATGATGCTTGGCTTTTTCACAAAGGGAGTATAGCAAACCCCTTTAAAGAAGCGTATACAGTAGCTTGGGAAAACGTAACCATACCGCACTCTTGGAATACAAAAGATATTTTAGATGATGAAGATGGTTATTATAGAGGTGATGGTTGGTATAAGAAAACAGTAGTTATTCCAAAAGTTTATAACAACCAACAGGTGTTTTTGCATTTTGAAGGTGCTAATCAAGTTACGACATTGTATGTTAACGGTAAAGCTATTGGTAATGCTCATATTGGGGGATATACCGCATTTTCAAGAGCGATAACCTCTGCTTTACATGCAGGAGAGAACGAAATAGCAATTAAGGTAAACAACGCTCATCATGACGAGATTGTACCGCAAGCAGCCGATTTTTCATTTTATGGGGGGATTTACAGAGACATCCAGCTAATTATAACAAAACCTGTTCATTTTGAAGTCGCAAATTTAGGTGCGAATGCGGTGTTTATAACTACGCCAGAAGTATCTGAAACAGCAGCAAAAGTTGCAGTGAGGTCTAAATTAATTCGCCCTAAAAAAGGAACGTTTTATGTAAAACAATCTTTATTTAATTCTAAAAATGAATTGGTTAAGACCGAAAAAACAAAGGCGGTGCAAGGTAAAGAAGCCGTATTGACATTTTCTATTGCCAACCCTAAGTTATGGTCTCCAGAACAACCCTATTTATATAAACTCGTTTCCGAAATTGTGGATACTGCAGGGGAAGTATTAGATCGTGTAGAAAACCCAGTAGGGTTTAGGTGGTTTCGTTTCGATCCGAAAGAAGGTTTTTTTATTAATGGTAAATCCACAAAATTAATAGGAACCAACAGGCATCAAGATTTTTATGGAAAAGCCAATGCGGTTAGCGATGAGATTCATAGAAATGACATGCGCTTGTTAAAAGAAATGGGAATCAACTTTTTAAGAATAGCACATTATCCTCAAGATCCAGCAGTTTTAGAAATGTGTAACAAATATGGATTTGTGGCTACTTTAGAAATTCCTTTTGTAGATAAAGCAGCAGCTAACGAAGCTGGTAAGCAAAATACAGTAAACATGCTTAAAGAGGCTATTAGATATAATTACAATCACCCTTCAATTATCGCATGGAATTTAGGTAATGAAACCACGATGAAGGCTCCAGATAAGTTAGGAGAAGCTTATACGAAACATTTTGTGACAACACATGAGGTTTTAGCGCGTACCATAAAGGAAGAAGATACAAGCCGGTATTCGTATTCTGTTTTTTTTAGAGAACCCGCTTATCAAGATAAATTAGGCATTCGCAATACCCAATTAGTTGGTTATAATAAATACTATGGTTGGTATATTCAAGAGTTAGAAGATATAGATAAAAATTTAAGGAGTCTTGTAGAGCGGTCTCTAGCTTTAGATCCTGATAAACCCTTCATATTAAGTGAATATGGTGGTGGTGCAGATCCTAGAATTAGATCGTATGCACCTTCTAGATTCGATTTTAGTGTAGAATATCAATTTTTACTACATAAAACGTATTTAAAAACAATTTTAGACATGCCCGAAATTGTTGGAGCAAACGTATGGAATTATGCAGACTTTCAAGTGGAACACCGTAAAGATGCCGTACCACATATCAATAACAAAGGGTTAGTTTCTGCCGATAGAAAGAAAAAAGACGCTTATTATTTATACCGCGCGTTATTAAATAAAGCGCCTTTTGTAGGGATTACATCTAAAGCATGGACAACACGTTCTGGAGTTGTAGACGCAGAGGGCACAGGTGTAGCGACACAACCTGTAACCGTTGTGGGGAATTTTAAGGATGTAGAGTTGTTTATAAATGGGGTTTCATTAGGAAAACAGGTCTTTAATTTTGCTACAGCGACGTTTCAGGTACCTTTTCAAGAAGGAGACAATTTAATAGAGGTGGTGTCTACTCAAAACGGAAAGACAGTAAAAGATTTTGCAACAATCGCGTTTACATTACATCCTAAAAACTTAAAAAGTAAAACTAATGCATTTAAAGAAGTAGCGGTTAATGTTGGGGCGACGTGTTATTTCATAGAAAGCCATAATATAGATTATTTATGGATGCCAGATCAAGCCTATCAAGAAGGTGGTTTTGGACATGTTGGTGGAGATATATTAAGACACCCAAGGCGAAAGACTGTAGGGTCTGAAGTGAGTGTGAAAGGCACAGAAAACGATCCCGTATATCAAACGCAGTTAGTTGGAATAAAAGCGTTTAAATTTGATGTCCCAGAAGGGACTTACGAATTGTCATTGCTATTGGCCGAACTAAAAACAAAAGGGACTAACGTTATGGATGTTTTTATAAATGGTAAAAATGTGTGGCAAAACTTAAATTTAAAAAAACAGTATGGTGCCAATCGTGGTGTAGATAAACGCTTTTTAATAACTGTTGGAGATGCTAATGGGATTACTGTAGCCTTTAAAGCAAAAACAGGTAAAACACGATTAAGCGGTGTGAAGTTGCGAAAAGTAGATTAGTAAGTTTAAGTCTAGGACTATAAGTAAGGTTTTTACATTAAAGCTTCTGTTTATATGTGTGTTTTTTCTTATTTATAATAAAAGCATCTGTATTTCAATAGGTTGCAGGATAGTTTTGTTCTAGAAAATTAGTAGCTTTATAAAAATTGTTTTGATAAATCTAGTGTTTCTATTAGCGGTTGCTTTTCGTTTCACAACTATTTCTAATTATGAAAAATATATTACTTTGCTTGGTCTTTTTAGGTGTATGTACTAAAGGGATAGCTCAAATTTTCGAGCAAGATTTCAGCACGTCTTCAGTTGTTGGAGATTATAGAGATGCTACTCCAAATGTAGGTGAATTTACAGGAATAAGTTCTAGTGCAATTGTACAAACGAGTATTACCAATGGGAGTTTAAGGTTTAATAAAACAGGGGGAAGTGGTTCTTTTTTTTATAGAACTCCTAATCCTGCTCTTACACCAGAAGTTACATTTACACAATTAAAATTTGATGTTGAGGTTTCAAATAATGCACAAGATCATCCAGATGATCGTAGAGAAATTCCATTTTATTTTGGGCCAGATTTAAATGCTTCAGGAACATCTGTCACCACAATTCACAGTCGATTTGGTTTGGGGATTAGTGCAACCACTGGTAACTTCTTCTTGAAAATTTTAGACAATGGAAGTACGGTATCGCAAGATTTTTCAGGGAAACAGACGCTAACTTGTATTGTAAATAATTCGGGAACAACACAAATTTATGAAGCCCCAGACGCATCTATGGAATCTATAGCCAATGATACATGGGAAATATGGGTGGGGACGACAAAGGTTTTTAATGATGTTGCTGCTAGAAATCCAAATTTAGGCTTAGGTGCTTTTAAACTGCAATACAATTCATTTTTGCCTAACGCCATTTTAGATTTTGATAATTTCGAGTACAAAGACTTTTTGGTAGAACCTGTTTCAGGTAGCGGTACACAGTCTTTAGTGCATCCGCACATTTGGGTGTCTCCATCAGACCGACAAGGAATTTTAGATAATATAGCCCAACACGATTGGGCTTCCAGTTTATTTAATCAACTCGTACAACGTCAAGCTGGACGCTTAACAAATCATGCGGCAAATCCTGCTGGAGAAATTAGTGGCATTCCCGCTATACCTGGAAATAGGACAACGCATAGAGCCAAACTTAATATTGGGGCAGAATGTGCTATATTGTATTACTTAACAGAAGATGAGCGTTACGCACAAATTGCTTCAGATATATTACATCAATACGTCAAGTTATTACGTGTACAAAACCCCCTAACGTTTGAATTCTATACTCCTAATTTTAACCATTTAATACAGTGTAGAGAATTGTTTACTAGAGTGGGGATTATTTATGATTTTGTACAACCCTTTTTAATACAGGAGCTTACAACAGTTTACGATTTGGCGACAGATACTCAAGTGCCTTTTAATTTTGAGACGTCTCAAGAAGCTTTTGAAGTTATGGCAACAAATGTTATAGAGGTAGGGGCAAACAACTCTAATCACCCTGTTTTAGAACTACCAGGCGCCTTATATACTGTGTTGAATATGGAAGACGATGGTATTAGAGCTAGTTTTTTTGATAAATTAATTACTGGCGGAGCAGATACGGCGCAACCAGGGGTAAATTGGATGCTAGAGCGCTTTAGCGATGAAGAGCGTTTGTGGCCAGAATCTGCGGGTTATGGTAAATTTACACATGCTACTTTTTTAAAAATAATGAATGTTATAGACCGCTACAGACCAGATTTAAACTTAGTGGCTAATAACACCGATATATTAGAAAGTATCTTTTTTTATGAAAATATAAAATACCCTAATGGTGCAACTATAGCTTATGGAGATATAGGTAGAGATTTTACAGACGATGCTTATATCTACAGACACGTTATAGCCATAGCAGATCGTTTAAATCTTTCAGAGCTAAGAGCAAGAGCTGGATCTACCTTAAACAATATTTATGATGCCGAAGGCGGGTATGCCCCCGTAATAGAAAACCAAAGATTAGAGTGGAATAATCCTTTACAACTATTGTGGGGAGTAGATACAGAAGCCTTTTCTAATACAGGAGATGTAAAACACCAAACTTTAAAAGCGACACATGCAGGCTTTGTCATGCAGCGTAATTTTTCTGGTAATGATGATGTGCAAAACGGTTTGATGTATTACACGCATGGCGGAACTTATGTGCATACTCACGCGGGAGGTATCGATATGGAATTATATGGGGCAGGTTATGTTATAGGGCCAGACTATGGTGCAGACGATTTTGGCTCTGAAATACACGAAACCTATGCGGTCTCCCATGCGGCGCATAATACAATTATTG
>CAZLTR010000182.1:0-7488 GCA_964562415.1 uncultured Hyunsoonleella sp.
CACGTTCTATAGCTTTTAATGTGGCATCACTAAACACCAGATAAGCAGGAATGCCCTCTTCTTGAGCAATTTTATAGCGCAACAGTCGTAAACGCTCAAACAAATCTGTAGCAGAAGTCTTGGGTTTGGCCTTAGCTCTGCTGCGTTTTACACGTGTTTTCGGTGTTTTTACCGCCGCATTTATATCCTTAACCTCCACAGGTTTTGTTAAAGCGACTTGTCCATTATGAAACAGTACATTTTTAGAAAATTCGGTAAGTTGTAGCACATTATGTTTGTGAAATGCGATCTCACAGAATCCTTGATTAATAAGTTGTATTACAAAATGCTGCCAATGTTTCCAAGCAATATCTTTCCCTATGCCAAAGGTTCGCAAGTTTTGATACCCTTTTTCTAATACCGCAGCGTTTTGCGATCCTCTAAGTACATCTATCACTGTACCCATGGCTTCGTTTTGCTTTAAACGGTATACAGCCGAAAGAATTTTTTGGGCAATAATGGTACCATCGAATACTTGCGGCGGATTGATACAAACATCACAATTGCCACAGTTCTCGGCAAGCAATTCGCCAAAATAACTCAATAGTATTTTCCTGCGACAGGTCGTGGCTTCCGCAAACTGTTTCATGCGGTCTAACTTGGCCACTTGAAAGTCTTCGTTAGACGCGCCGCTTGCAAAATTTCGCAATTGAATGACATCTGCATAACTGTGAAAGAGTAAGGCGTGTGACTTTAAACCGTCGCGCCCGCCACGTCCTATTTCTTGATAGTAGCCTTCTATATTTTTAGGCATGTTATAATGAATCACCCAACGCACGTTCGATTTATCGATCCCCATACCAAAAGCTACTGTGGCACATACAATTTGTGTTTTATCGAATACAAAATCTTCCTGAACTTTAGCACGCTTTTTAAAATCTAAACCCGCATGGTAGGCTGAGGCATTGATGGCATTTGCTTTTAATTTTTTAGCCAGTTGTTCTGTTGTTTTTCGGCTTAAACAATAAATAATACCTGAGGTATTGGGACGTTTTTTTATGAATTTAAGTATTTGAGAAATCCTATCGTTGCCCAAACGTACTTCTAAGGCAATATTTTGTCGGTCGAACGAGGAAATAAACTGCTGCGCATGTGGGATACGCAATTGCTTTAAAATATCGTCTCTAGTCGCTTTATCTGCTGTTGCCGTTAGGGCTATAAATGGTGTATGGGGTAAGGTGGCCTTTAAAAACCCTAGTTGGTGGTATGAGGGTCTAAAGTCATGACCCCATGAGGAAATACAATGAGCCTCGTCTATCGCTACACAGCTTACATAAGTTTCTGTTAAGATGTGTTGTACGCCTGCTAAACTTTCTGGAGCTACATAGAGTAATTTAAGCTGCCCTTTATGAACCTGCTCTATAATTTCGGTTTGGGCTTCTGGGGTCTGACTGCTATTGTAATAAGCAGCCGAAATGCCGTTAGCGTTTAAACCATCTACCTGATCTTTCATAAGCGCAATTAAGGGCGAAATGACTATGGTTACACCTTTAAAAGACAAGGCTGGCAGCTGAAAACAAATGGATTTACCGCCTCCCGTTGGCATAATTACCAACACGTCTTTTTTGTCTAATACAGCATTAACTATAGCGTCTTGATGTGTTCTAAAACTATCGTAACCAAAATAGGTTTTTAAATGGGCTAATAACTGGGGTTGGGCAGCGGTTTGAGGCATGCTAAACGTATATAAATGAGTGCTGATAAATCTTTAAAGAATTGGTCTGATCTTCTAGAGGTTGCCAAAGTTTTTTTGCGTTAGGGATTGAACGGCATGTTTAAGCTCCCGACGCAGGAGGAGCGCGTAGTGAAAGCCCAACCTTTGGGAACGCCCTATTTAAAAGCTTACCATTCCCGCAATTTATCCAACTCGGCTTGTGCTTTCAATTCTTTTTCTGAAATTACCTTTAAAAATGAAGGGTGCTGCTCTATGGCAAATTCTATTTTTTTTACGATCTCTTCGGTGGTTTCATTCTCGTAATCAATCTCTAGAGGGGCTTTAATCTCCATAGATTGTAAGATGTTTTTCTTTTTTATACGCAACCCTTTTTTATCAAAAGAACGTCTAAAACCATCAATAACAATAGGTACTACTACAGGTTTATAGCGTTTTATAATATGCGCGGTGCCTTTACGAATGGGTTTAAATGGTGTGGTTGTACCTTGAGGAAAGGTAATCACCCACCCGTCATCTAAAGCTTTACCAATACTAGAAATATCACTCATGCGCACTTGGCGCTTTACATCTTTACCTTCAGAACGCCAAGTACGCTCTATACTTACAGAGCCTACATAGGCCAAGATTTTAGGCAGCAGTCCTGCTTTCATAGTTTCCTTGGCAGCGACGTAATACAAATTAAGTTTTGGGTTCCAGAGGTAACCCACATTTTTTATAGAATCTACGCGACCGCTTAAACTAGCATTAAACACATGAAACATGGCCACAACATCGGCAAAATAAGTTTGGTGGTTAGAAATGAACAAAACATTGGTTTCTGGTAAGTGTTTAAACACCTCAGACCCTTCTATTTGCAACTCATTAAAGCCTCGAAAACGCCTATGCGTCATGGCGCCCAATATTCTAATGAGCCATTTTTTCACAAAAAGTATATGTCCGAATGGATTTCTTTTAAACAATCCCATAAATCACGCGTCAAATATTTGTTAGTGGCTACAAATGTAATAAATCTATTAGCTATGTCAATTGTTTGATGAGATCTTTCACCTCACTTAGCATCATTGCAGTGGCGCCCCAGACTGTAAATCCGTTCAATTGAAACGCAGGCACCTCTACCTCAGTACTGTAAGAGGTGCGTACTGTTTTAGTACGTACTGTAGCCTCGTTTAGCAAATCGTCTACATTTACCTCTATAAGTGCTTTTACTTCATCATCTTGCTTGACAAAAGCTGGTGTTGTCGTTGCATAACCTAAATAGGGCTGCACATGAAAGTTACTTGGAGGAATGTAAACAGGCGATAGTGCTTTTACGACTGTCATGGCTTTTAGAGGGACTCCTACCTCTTCGTAGGTCTCTCTAAGTGCCGTATATTTTAAATTGTTATCGTTGGCTTCGTATTGCCCTCCTGGGAAAGAGACTTGTGCCGAATGTGTCCCTTTGTAAGTTTGGCGTAACATTAAAAGGATATGGGTCTCTTGTTGGGCATTGGGGTAAAATAAGGCCATAACGCCTGCTTGTTTGGCGTCCTTTAACACCTCTTCGGGATAGGTTTTAAAAGAGTTTCGAGATGCTGGCGCCATTTTAAGATGTGCTTTTTCTGCTGGTAATGAAACCTCTCCCACTTTAGAGAGGCGACTTAAAAAGGTTTTAAATTGCATAAAACACTGTTTTTTAATGGATATACCCTAAATACACGGCTTTCTTGATTAGGCCCGCGGCATTGTTAACTTGTAATTTTAGGTATATGTTTTTTTTATGGGTTTCTATGGTATACCGACTTAGAAATAATGCCTTTGCGATGTCATCGGTGGTGTGTTCTTTAGCGATAAGGTCTACAATGGTTTTCTCCCGTGGTGTTAGTATCGCGGTATTAAACTCTAATTCTTTAGCATCTTGCGCATAGGCTTTATAAAAATAAGTTTCATTCTGCACCACTATTTTGTCTATCGCGGTTAACAATTCGTCACTTTTGGTCTCTTTTAAAAGATAGCCCTTAATCCCTTTAAAGGATTGAATTTGTCGAAACATACTAATCACTAATATTTTTAAATCGGGATAAGTCTCATTTAAGAGTTTTACAAATTCTAGACCATTAATTTTAGGCATAGAAACATCTGTAATCACTAAATCTGGTGTGTGACTTTTTAACCCCTGTAAAGCAGCTTCTGCCGTATTGTATAATGCAGACACCTGTATATGGTCATGCTTAGAGAGCGTTCCTGCTAAACCTTCTAAAAACAGATCGTGATCGTCTACTAAAATAATATCGATTTTCATTAGTGTGTTGTATCTGTTAGTATTTCTATAATGACACTTGTACCTTGCCCTAGCACCGAATCTATGGTGAGTTTACCATTAATACTTATGACGCGTTCTCTAATGTTTTTTAGCCCTATACCCTCTTTTTGGGTGTTCACATCAAAACCTATACCGTTGTCTTCTAAAATAATGACTAATACAGCTTCATGGCGGTTCATACTTAAATTTACATGTTGAGATTTTGCATGCTTAGCCGTATTTGCCAATACTTCCTGAAGTACTCGATACAAATTGTGTTTGGTATACACGTCTAGTTTTTGCAAGCAGTCTTTAGGAAAAATAGACACATCTATAAGCAACCCATGGCTTTTGGTATAGTTTTGTTTTAACTCTGCCAACAATTGATACATCGACTTGTCTTGATGGTAATTATAACTTAAATCATGAGATAAGGCGCGTAATTCTTTAAAGGTATCTTTTAAAGCGTGATTTACAGCAGTTAAAGACGGATGTTTTAAACTTGTATTGATATGCGATACATTTAAATTAATGCTGGCCAACTGGCCACCAACACCGTCATGTAATTCTTTTGCAATGCGTTCGCGTTCTTTATCTTGCCCTGCCACTAAAGCCTGTGTTTCTTTTAAGGCCTTTTCTTGCTGCAGTCGTTCTTTTTCTTTGGCATGTAGTTTCTGTTCTTGCAAGCGGATGGTGTTTTGAGTTTTTGCACGATTTCTATAAAACAAAAACAAGATGACAAGTGGTAAGATAAGTAATACTGCGCTAACCAAAATCCATTGTTTTCGAGAGCGTTCTAATGCTTTTTCTTTTTCTAAAGTTACAATTTGATGTTCTTTTTTTTCGACGTCATATTGGGTTCTTAATGTTTCAAATTCTCGCTCTTTTTCTAGATTAAATATGGTATCATTTAAATAGATGTAACGCTCTTGATAGTCGAAGGCTTCTTTGTAAGCTCCATTAAACCATAACGTCCCAGAAAGCAACCAATATAAGCGTCTTCGTTGAAAATCATCTAATGGTATATTTTTTAACACACTTTTAAATCTTTTGACAGCACTATCTAAATCACCTATCTCCTCATTATAGATCCCTAGAGATACATTTATATAATAAAGAGAAGCAACATCCCCTATTTTTTCTGATATTTTTTCGGCTTGTTTTAAATACTCAATAGCTTCTTTTGCATTTTTTATACTCAGGTAAAAATCTCCAATATTAGATAAGACTAGTGCTTCTAAAGATACAGCATTAATATCCCTAGCTATTTTGAGTGACTGGTTATAATAGTGTAAAGTACTATCTTTGTTTATATCAAAATACAAGAGTCCTTTTATATTATAACTCGTCACCAAGCCTACTTTGTAGCGATGCTTTTCAGATAATTGTATTGCTTTTTCTAATGTCTCAAATGCTTTATATATATCTTTTTTCTCTCTATAAAGTCTGGCTATGTCTTTATAAGCATCGGATTCTATTTTGAAAAAACTATTCGTTTTTGCTATAGATAATGCTTTTTCATGTAACCTTAATGCTTCTTTAAAATCATGCCGTATTCTAAAGATGATTCCTTGTCTATTATATAGAATAGCTTCCTCATTTTTAGCCTGCAATCGTTTTGCATAGGGTAATGCTTTTACACAATAATATAAAGACGAGTCTACCTGTTTAAGAGATAAGTATATATTACTTAAATTTATATATGACTGTAGTAACAACGTATCATTTGCGATCGCCTTACTTTCTGAAACCGCCTGAAACGCTATATGCTTCGCTTTATTAAAATCTTTATAAATCATTTTACTAAAGTCCTCATTGAGTTTCTTTATGTACAATGATGTTTGTTGAGCGTTTAAAGCACTAAAGCTAAAAACAAAACCAACTAAAATTTTTAGTTTTCTAATCAATCCCTTAATATTTGCAATTCTAGCTTAAAAATACCATAAATATGGTATTTCTGCATTTAAATCACTCCTATAAATTTGTAAACATGAAAAACAACCTCTCAAAAAAAATTATGATAAGTTTTATTTTAATATTAAGTACTTACTTCTTTTACAGCTTTACCTCTTCTCTAAAGCCTCTCAATTTTCAATGTGGTACTGATCTACATGGCATTGGTTTTATTGACAGTTTAGTTTGCAATCAAGATGTAACTATTACGTCTCTACCTACAGATGGCCCTGAAGGGAGTATCCTACTTGCAGATATTAAAGCTGATAACATACGAATAATTCCTGGGGCCTATTCTGTTAGAATCATTCCTAATTATAGTAGTCTTACTCAAAAGACTGAAAATACAGGAAGTAGACCTAATATAAGACGATCTTTAATTGGTGGCAATGGAGGTAGAAGTCGCAAAATTCTAAACGAAAAAAAAGAAAAAGACGAAAATCATTCTTTGCATTTAAGCTATATCTCAAGCAACCAAAGCCTTGAAATTTCTAATATTGATGCTCCTATTACACATTACAGTATATTTAATATGGCAGGTATTTTGCTAACCGAAATAGACAAGAAACAACCTCTAGGTTTTAAAATTCCGTTAACGCATTTACCCAACGGAATTTACATTCTACGAATTCAACTTGAGAATGGTGAGGAACACTCTAAAACTTTTGGCAAACAATAACACTCAAAAATTCATTACACACAATAATAAAAACAATTTATAAAATTACTATTATCATGAAAAAACTAAAATTACATCTACTATCTTGCTTCTCACTTTTGGCTTTAACTGGTTTTGCGCAAAATACATTTCCAACTTCTGGGAATGTGGGGATTGGGACTACGAGTCCTAACTCACCTCTCTCTATAGCTTATAACAATTCTGACAACCAACTTGCATTAATAAGACAAAGTGGTCATGAAGCTTTTTTTATGAATATTAATGATTCAAATCAAATTTTATTTAAAAATGCTTCAGGAGGCGGCGATTATAACTTCTTAACAAATATTGGTGGACAAGGTGAGGCTTCTGCACTTTTTATAGAAGGAGGCAATGGTAACATAGGTATTGGTACTATCGACCCTAAATCTCCACTAACAATAGCTTATAATAATTCTAATAATCAATTTGCATTAAAAAGACAAAGTGGTCACGAAGCTTTCTCCATGAATATTAATGCTTCTAACCAAATTTTATTTAAGAACGTTTCAGGAGGTGGTGATTATAATTTTTTATCAAACATTGGTGGACAAAGCATATCTTCAGCTTTGTTTATAGAGGGAGATAACGGCAACGTAGGCATAGGTACCACAACTCCGAGCAAAAAACTAACTGTAAAAGGCGAGATTTTATGCGAAGAAGTACAAGTTGTAGTAGATGCCAATGCGCCAGATTACGTTTTTGAAACCTACTACGACGGTAGTTCTAAATTAAAACCTAGCTATGTGATGCCCACTTTAGAAGAAGTTGAAGCGTATACCAAAGCCAACAACCACTTACCTGAAGTGCCAAGTGCTGACGCCTTTAAAGAAGACGGCTTAGAAC
>CAZLTR010000183.1:0-7349 GCA_964562415.1 uncultured Hyunsoonleella sp.
CAAGAAAAAGTCAGTATTTATGGTATCTCAAAACTTCACGACAATGTTCTATCGCCTAATTCGGGTTAAACCTTGCAAAATTTTAACAAGTGCTTAAGGCAAATCCAATGGATTTGCCTTTTTTAATGGTTGTCTTAACCTCATTTTATGCTTTAATGGCATGTTTCTACAAATCGTGTAAGACATATAGTTTAGCCTAAGTTTAGCTATACAGCTTACATTCAAACCTTTAACACTAGCTCTTAAATTGTAATAGGGATTGCTATGCTAAAATTTTAAAAACCTGACATCCAAATAGTATTACAACTCGTATTTAGTGTTAAGAATTAGAGTACTTCTATAGTCCAATACATAAATCCCTCCTACTATGCGTTACATTACCAGTATCCTTTTATATTTAACTACTTGCGCTTTGGCTTTTGCACAAACTGTAACTGGTCGTGTTACCACCAGCCAAGGCCAAGCTATAGCCAACGCTTTAGTTTGCCACGCCAACCAACCTAATACGTATACAAAAACCAATAGTGATGGCCATTTCACAATTGCAGGAACCACTGGAACTGCGTTACGCGTAGGCGCTTTACATTTTGAAACACAGCCTAATTTTAGGGTCACACAACCTAGTACTACTGCTATAACTTTAGAACGCGATGCACTTTTAAAATCAGATGTATTTCACATTAGCTTCGATCATATTAGAGCTGGAGCCCGCTACAGCAAAACAGAACTTAAAACCGACTTTAATTTGGCTTATAGCAAGGGCTTTTTAGACGGTGATGAGGTCTCTAACCGTGCTGCGGTAGACTATTATGAGAGTAGAGATCCTAATGGAGTATCGCTAAAGGTACGCTTTCCCAAAGGGAAATTAAAAACAGCAGACTCTGGGGTGGATACCCGAATAGATTTAGAAGGAGTTTTTAATAACAACACGTTTCAATCGGAAGACTTATACCTGTCCTACTGGGTAAAATTTAGCGCTAATTTTGAGTTCGATAAATGTGGGGGTAAACTGCCTAGCTTAGGGGGCTCTACCTTTAATTCGTCTCAAGACCGTTGGAAAGGTCGTATCATGTGGCGTAAGGGCGGCAGCATACAGTTTTATATGGAATTGCCCGATAGCAGTTTTACAGCCAGTGATGAAGAACGCTTTTGGGGCGAACGGGTCACTGATGGCTCTGGCATTTGTGATTTTGAATACACACCATTTTTAAGCACGCCTGGTTGGCATAATATTGAATTGCACTATAAATTTGAAACCCCAGGACAAAATGATGGTCTTTTTGAAGGTTGGGTCGATGGCCAAAACTTTAACAGCATTAATGCAAGTGTATTTAAAAATTACCGTCCTAAGGGCACTTCTAGAGCCAATATTACGATTAATACCATTTTATTAAGTGCCTTTTTAGGGGGGTCTGATTTAAACGATTACGCTCCTACTGAAGATATTTTTGCTTGGTTTGATGAGTTTAGAGTGTCTACCCAGCGGGTAAATGAATGGTCTAAATACAACAATACCTTATCGACACCCCAGCCCCCTTCTACAGTAACGCAAACTGTAACTGCATTTCCTAACCCTAGCAAGAATGGCCTATTCAATCTGGCTAAGGCCCAGGCATGGCAAGTCTACACCCTTTTAGGATCCTCTATAGCCAAAGGGAATGGCACTGTTATTAACTTGGGTAAAGCCTCTAAAGGCACTTATATTCTTCGTACTGAGTCTACTGTATCTAAGTTAATGATTAACTAATTACAAAACTACAGACACCTTAGGCCACCCACAGGATAATACGATTTATGGATAAGAATTTCGTATACATATGTTGAATTATTTTTCGCTAGTCTAAAGCAAAAAATTAAAGCTTACCCGTGTGAGTTAAGGTTTCATTTTTTAACGTAAGACTAGTAGAAAAAAGAAACCGCATATATGCGAAATTCTTATTCGTAAATTGTATAACATGTAATATAGTAAGCGCTCTACCAAAGAGACGTTTCGCTTTAAAAAAAATAGGTACCAATAGATAATGTTACCACAGGGCGTTATACAAAAACAACTCCCAGAGCCATTAGCTTTTGCGATGCTTAAAAAAACTGCTACGGTTAAGAAAGCACTTCAAATGCTATTGCATGCTGTATGCACTGCCGTATGAAGCCTTCTAAAGTAATTCTAAACACGTTTTCGAGTTGAAACGTTGGGAAATATCTAATTTATAAAAACCTACTGTGCCAACTCTCACTAGCTGGAACTTCCCAGTTGTCTTTAAACTCTAAAATAGTAGTGACCAAATTATTAAACACAATCGTATTTTTAGACACGGCTTTATCTTTGGCCATTTTCTTAAAATCTATCAAAGGTTTGTATGCAATAAATTCGCCTTGTTTATAAGATACATTCATCTTATCCATTAAGTCTACTTGATAGTCTTTCTCTAACTGCTGTATAAAATGTACAGAAGCGTCTATAGAACACCCTGTAGCTGCATGGAGATTTTGGTTAAGTCCTATTACAATAAAACGCTTGTATTTGATGAGGTAGCCCGCTTGTAAGTCGCTGCCATGCGCGGTCCAATTGTTAATAAAAACGTCTAATTTCTTTTGAATGGTTTCTAATTCTTCTGGACTAAATGAACGGTTAGCCTGGTAGATCCAAACGCGCGATGCTTCTGGCAATGTATTAAAGTCTACTAACATGATTTTATCGTGTTGATGTCTATAAGTCTTGGGCATTGGCAATAAGCTCTGCCACATCCATAACTTGTACGTTTTCTTTTTCTTTAGCTTTCATACCATCGGTTAACATGGTATTACAAAATGGACAGCCCGCTGCCACAATTTCTGGTTGGGTTTCTAAGGCCTGCTCTGTGCGTTCTATATTCACTTCTTTAGCGCCTGGCTCTGCATCTTTAAACATTTGGGCGCCACCTGCCCCACAGCATAAACCATTGCGTTTACAGTTTTTCATTTCCACCAGTTCGGCTTCTAATTTTTTAAGCAAATCTCTAGGGGCCTCGTAAATAGCATTGGCACGGCCTAAATAACAAGGGTCGTGAAAAGTGATGCGCTTGCATTTATAAGTGCCCCCGCTTACGGTTAAACGCCCTTCATTAAGCAAGGTTTTTAAAAATTGCGTATGGTGCATTACTTCATAGCTGCCTCCTAATTCTGGATATTCGTTGGCTAGAGTATTGAAACAATGCGGACAGGCGGTGACAATTTTTTTCACCTCGTAAGCATTTAACACCTCTATATTGGTAACCGCTTGCATTTGAAATAAAAATTCATTTCCTGCACGCTTTGCAGGATCGCCTGTACAGCTTTCTTCTGTACCTAATACCGCAAATTCTACATTGGCCTTATGCAATAACTTTACAAAAGCTTTAGTAATTTTTTTGGCTCTATCGTCAAAACTGCCTGCACAACCTACCCAAAACAACACTTCTGGCTGTTTGCCTTGTGCCATATATTCTGCCATTGTAGGTACTTTGAGTGTTTCGCTCATAATCTAGATATTTTATAACGACAAGCTTTTAACGCTTGTAATTCGTATTTTTTTTATTTGTGTTGGACCTTAATTTAAGTTAAGAGGTTAAATGCCTCACTGCACCCAAATAGTGCCTTGTCTATGGTGTCATGCATGTTTAAACGCATTCAAAAACCATGTGTTACTACTGCTCCTTATAAAGGCAAGTCCTAAATTAGTCGTCTTTCCAATTTAAGCGATCCATTTGGTTGTAAGGCCAAGGTGCTCCATTGTTTTCAATATTACTCATCATGGTATTGAGTTCTACAGGCGCCGCAGATTGTTCCATCACCAAATACCGTCGCATATCTAATATAATAGACAGCGGATTGATACTCACAGGACAGGCTTCTACACAGGCATTACAAGAGGTACAGGCCCATAGTTCTTCTTTAGAAATATAATCGCCTAACAGCTGCTTGCCATCGTCTTTAAATGTCCCATTATTTGCATCTATATTTTTACCAACCGCTTCTAAACGGTCTCGAGTGTCCATCATAATTTTACGAGGCGATAATTTCTTTCCTGTTTGGTTCGCAGGACACTCACTAGTACAGCGCCCACACTCGGTACAGGTATACGCGTTTAACAACTGTACTCGGTTTAAATCCATCACATCGCTAGCGCCAAATTTTGCAGGTACCTCGTCTTCTGCCTCTTCTGCTGGTGCTGCAAAAGGATCGGCATCGGGATCCATCATTAGCTTAACTTCATTAGTCACGGCTTCTAAATTATTAAAAGCGCCTTGCGGTTTTAAACTGCCATAATACACGTTAGGGAACGCCAATAAAATGTGCAAATGTTTAGAGAAATAGAGGTAATTTAAAAAAACAAGAATGCCTAAAATGTGTAACCACCACGCACTGCGCTCTATAACATGTAATGTTGCTTTTGACAATCCAGAAAATAATGGTGCTATATATTGACTCACAATATTTCCAGACTCTAAACTTTGAAAGCTTACATCGGTAGCATTCATGACCAAAAATAAGCTCATAAGTACCATTTCAAAATAAAGAATGTAGTTCCCATCATTTTTAGGCCAACTGGTCATTTCAGATTTCCAAAAACGAGCGAGCTTTAAAACGTTTCTACGGCACCAAAATACCACAATGGAGATAAATACCAAACAGGCCAAAATTTCGAATGCACCTATTAAAAATCCATAAACGGCTACTGGCAATACCGTTAACCCGGCACGGTGGGTGCCAAAAAGCCCATCTATAATAATTTCTGCAACTTCTATATTAATAATAATAAAACCTACATAAACCACAACATGCAGAAGCCCCGATATAGGGCGTCTTACCATTTTACTTTGGCCTAAGGCTATATTTATAACATTTTTCCAGCGTTGGGCACTATTACCGCTCGCATCAACATCTTGACCTAGCTTTATGTTTCTAATAAGTTTTTTAACGTTTTTAGAAAAATAGCCTACTCCTAAAAAAAGTGCTATAGCAAAGAGTATATTGGGTATATAATTCATAAATCTAAAGCTACTAATTAATTTTGATCTTTAATTTCGTTACCATTAGCATCGTACTGCTTTGGGCGTTTGCCAAATAAAGAGAAATGTACATAACGCTTAGGGTTTAATTTCATATCTTCTAAGAGCTGCTCTAATTGTAAACTAGCACCTTCTAAATTAGTATACAACTTTTCGTCTTTTAAAAGCTTCCCTATAGAACCTTCGCCTTTATTTATCGTTGTGGTTAAATCGTTTAAATTGGCCATGGTTTGTTCTATACTTGCCATGGTTGCTTTTAAGTTAGAGTCGGCGAGCTGTTTTGTCGTGGTTGAGAGGTTAGACGATACGTCATCTACATTGCTAAGCGTATTGTTAAGCTTTTCTTGATTTTTAATCATAATCCTATTAAGTGTAGCCGAGCTATTCTTAAAATTTTCAATAACCGCATTTAACCCCGCAATACTTTGTCTTAGGTGTTGTTTGGTCTTGGCATCGAACACGTCATTTAAATTCACCAATAACGAATCGGCACCCACCATCATAATTTCTACCTTTTCTTGTAATGGCGTAAGGCGTTGGTTCACCAAATCGGTTAACCCCGCTTTTACTGTGCCTTTTAATACCGCTTCACTTTCGGCATTAGGACCACCATCAAATGCTGGGACTATAGCAATCGCTTTACCTCCTATTAGTCCTGCTTCATATAATTCTGCCGTACTGTTTTTTGAAAACTGAAAATCATTATCAATGAGCATTTCTACAGCCAATTTACCCGAACCGTCTGCTTTAAAGGCTACCGAGGTAACTTTGCCAACATTAAGCCCGTTAATGGTTACGGGGGTAGAAGGCACTAAACCTTCAACATTGTCATACTCTGTGTAAAATGTTCTTGAGGCATCTAATAGGTTTTGCCCTTTTAAGTAATTAAATCCAAAAATGAAAAGTATAATTCCAGCCAGTACCAGAATTCCTGTTTTTGCCTCTCTTGATAATTTCAAAATATGTTCCTTTTTAAAACAAATTTAAAATAAATTTAGATAGGTTGTTATCTAATTAGAGTTTGATTTTAAAACTTCGTCCAAAGCTTGTTTCTCACCATCTTTAAACGCCACAATAAAACTAGAGGCATAGCCCTTGGCTTTGGCGTCTTCTACCAACTGCTGTGCCGCATCGTAATTGGCTGTGCTGCCATAGTAATATTTATACAAGGCACCTTCTTTAGTGCGGCTTATCATTTCTAAACCTTTAAAATTGTATGGTTTAGGCATTAACTTTTTAGAGCTTGCTGCAATTTGCACCTTAAAAGTCACATCTTTAAAGCTTACTGGTGGTGTTACAGAGACAGGGTCTTCTTGAGCTACAACGGGTGCTGCTTTTACAGTCACCGAAGCTTTGTATTTAGAGACCGCCGCAGTTATAGCATTGGCCATTTCTTGTTGCCCTGTTTTAGAGCTAAGGTATTTACCTTCTCTATTATTTGTTAAAAATCCAAGTTCTACAAGTACACTGGGCATTACCGTTTGGTGTAATACAATAAACCCTGCTTGTTTTACATTTCTATCTTTTCGTTTAAGCTTTACAAAGTTATTTTGAATAAGACTGGCCAAATAGATGCTTTGGTCTAAATACTCTTCTAAGCCTAGTATGATACTTATAGTATCTTCGGGCGCATTAGGATTAAAGCCATCGTAATTTTTCTTATAATCATCTTCAAGAAAAATTACCGAGTTTTCTTTTTTAGCCAATTCAAAATTGGTTTTATTTCTATGCAGTCCTAATACAAAGGTACCAGCCCCATAGGCTTGAGAGGTGTGCGAATCGCAGTGTACCGACACAAATAAATCGGCTTTGGCTTTATTTGCTATTTTTCCTCTTACAAATAAATCGATAAACACATCTTTCTTTCTGGTATAAACCACTTTTACGTTTGGAATTCTCTCTAACTGCCTACCAACTTCTAACACCACTTTTAAAGCGATGTCTTTCTCCCTATACCCATTGCCCAGGTTACCGGGGTCTTTGCCACCATGGCCCGCATCTAGCACTACTACAAAAGCATCATTAGTTTGCCCTGTGGCAAATGTAGTTGCCACTAAAAAAAGTAATAAACATACCATATGGTGTATATGCGTCGTTTTCATGGTAGATTTTATGTTAATTGTAAAAATAAATAAAATTTTCACCTAAAAAGGCGTGATTATTGATACAGGGTTTAGCTTTAAAATAAGGGCATATTCTCTTTTTATTTTTTAAGAAAATATTTCCATAAATTTTAAATTAAACCCAGAAAAATATATGTAATTTTGGCAATTCAAAAATCGAGCCATACTTTTACAAAAATACATTTAAAAGCGTTGCATA